>CAMZKI010000155.1 GCA_947311125.1 uncultured Chlorobiota bacterium | reverse complement strand
TTTTAGATTATGTATGGTTTGATATTTGTCAACTTTTATGCATTTACCGGTAATAATATTATTTTTGCGGTTTCCTTGAATTAAAAAGTACTTAAATAAAATGGGCAGTATAAAAATAAGAGAATATAAAACATCTAAAGATAAAATTACCGAAGCATCAAAAAATTCGAATGCACTGAAATTATATATCGAAACATACGGTTGCCAAATGAATGTTTCCGACAGCGAAGTGGTAAATTCAATAATGATTGAAAACGGATTTGCTTTGACTGATACCATTGATAATGCAGATGTTATTTTTATAAATACCTGTGCCGTAAGAGATAATGCGGAACAAAGAATAAGAAACCGATTGCAGGCATTAAATGCTCTTAAAAAAAAGCGAAAAGGTCTTATAATAGGAATGCTCGGATGTATGGCGGAACGTTTGAAAGAACAATTGGTTCAGGAAGAACAAATATTGGATATTGTGGCGGGCCCGGATGCTTACAGAACGCTTCCGAAACTTGTAAAACAGGCAGAAACCGGACAAAAAGCCGTAAATGTTCTTTTGTCGAGGGAAGAAACTTATGCCGAAATTTCTCCGGTAAGGAAAGATGCGAATAATGTTACTGCATTTGTTTCGATAACAAGAGGCTGTGATAATATGTGTGCTTTTTGCGTTGTGCCGTTTACGAGAGGGCGGGAGAGAAGTCGAAATCCTGAAAGTATTTTGAGAGAAGTGCGTGAGGTTATATCCGAAGGATATAAAGAGGTTACTTTACTTGGGCAAAATGTTGACAAATATAATTGGAATAACGGAGATGTTAATTTTGCAAAGCTGTTAAGAATGACAGCAGAAATTGATTCGACCGTCAGAGTTCGCTTTTCGACTTCTTATCCGCAGGATTTTACTGATGAGGTAATAAAAACAATGGCTGAATATGACAATATTTGCAAGTATATTCATCTGCCCGTTCAATCCGGCAGCAATGTAATGCTTGAAAAAATGAAGAGAGGATATACAAGAGAATGGTATTTAGACAGAATAAAAGCCATCAGGAAATACATTCCTGATTGTGCAATATCTACAGATATGATTTCAGGTTTTTGCGGAGAAACGGAAGATGACCACAGAGATACTTTAAGATTAATGGAAGAGGTCGGTTATGATTTTGCATATATGTTTATGTATTCTGAAAGACCTAATACTTATGCGGCACGAAATTTTGAAGACGATATTGATGAAGAGACTAAGAAAAGGCGTTTGAACGAAGTGATTGCATTGCAGCAAAAACTTTCTTTGAAAAGCAATACAAAAGACATAGGCAAAGTTTTTGAAGTATTGGTTGAAGGAAATTCAAAAAAATCAAACGACAGACTTTTCGGAAGAAATTCCCAAAATAAAGTTATTGTTTTTGATAAAAAAGATGCAAATATCGGAGATTATGTTAAGGTTAAGGTTAATTCCTGCACTTCTGCCACTTTATTGGGCGAAATTTTGAAATAATTTTTATATTTGTTGAATTTAAATTCATAACCTAATTAAAATATTTATGAAAAAATATGTGCTTTCGTCTGTTATGATGCTTCTTTCTGTGCAATTATTTTTTGCACAAAAACATCCTGATTTTACGGTTATAAATCAAATAAAAACAACGCCTGTTAAGAATCAGCAACTTACCGGGACTTGCTGGTCTTTTGCGACTACTTCGTATTTGGAAACAGAGGCACTGCGACTCGGGAAATCTGAATTAAATTTATCTCCGATGTATTTTGTTTATTATGCATATATAGATAAAGGATATGATTATGTGAGACATCACGGAAACTTTAATCTGTCGGAAGGCGGTCAGGCACACGATGTTATGAATGTAATAAAGAAATACGGACTTATGCCCGAATCTGCATATCCCGGGAAAGAATATGATTATCCTTCTTATCATGACCATTCCGAATTGGTTAAAGACCTGCATTCGGTTGCAAAAAATGCCGTTGACGGAGCGAAAGAAGTTTTAAATCCTACGTGGGTACTGTCTTATAAAGGTATTTTAAATGCTTTTTTAGGCGTGCCTCCGAAAGAGTTTGTCTATGAAGGCAAAACATATACTCCCGAAAGTTTTAATAAAGAAATTACAGGAATAAATCCTGATGATTATGTAGAGTTTACTTCTTATAATCATCATCCTTTTTATGAACTTATTGATTTAGAATTACCTGATAATTGGTCTCACGGCAGGTATTACAATGTTCCTTTGGATGATTTAATGAAAATTATGAATAATGCTTTAGAAAACGGTTATTCGGTAGATTGGGACGGTGACGTAAGTGAAAAAAACTGGGATAATGAAAAAGGAACTGCAGAATTGCGAAAAATTGACATTACAAGAATCGAAAATACGGATTTTCAGAAATACCGACAAAGAACATTTGATAATTTTACGACAACAGATGACCATTTGATGCACATAACGGGCACTGCAAAAAATAAAGACGGTAAATTATACTATATGACCAAAAATTCATGGGGCAGCGATTATAACAAATACGGCGGATATTTGTATATGTCGGAAGACTACGTAAAAATTAAAACCGTTGCATTTATGGTGCATAAAGACGCAATACCTGAAGATATTGCAGAAAAATGCGGAATAAAACAGCAGTAACTAAAAATAAAAAACGGTAACTTTCAGGGTTATACTTAATTTTAAAAGTGTAACCCTGTTTTTTCTATACCTTACTTTTTAATATCATAAAAGCATCTCTTCGGCGAATAAATTTTTTCTTCAGTTTTTAGTTCCTTAATTAACTTGCTTACTTCTTTTGATTCGATTCCTGTTTTTTCGGCAATCTCTCCCGGTCGCATAGGTTTTCCGGTTTCTTCAAATGCTTTTAAAATTTTATCTTTCTTATCCATAGTTCAGTGATATATTAAAATGCTAAACAAATTATTAGCATTT
>CAMZKI010000154.1 GCA_947311125.1 uncultured Chlorobiota bacterium | reverse complement strand
CCTGCCGAATTATGACAACTCATACAGAGGTTTGCATTTCCCTGAACAGATGTTAATGTAAGCCCCGGACTTGTATGTGTTATATGACAGGAGTTACAGGTAAAATTATGCGGTGCATCAGATGCCGGTTTTAGGCTTGTTATTAAAAATGGATTATATGCTATAATACTCGAACTTACAGATATTACAATGATACCGAACAAGAATATCAGTAATACTTTAACTGCAGAGGTTCTTTTTTTTAGATTTATTCTCATTTTCAGTCATGAATATCAACACTTAACAAGCCCTGTATTATTCAATTATCAACTTTAAAGATTCAATTTGTTTATCTGATTTCAATCTTACGGTATAAATTCCGCTTGCAATGTTTCCTAAGTCTATTTCTTTATAAATCATTTCAGTTTTATAGTGTCCTGAAAAAATAATTTGTCCGGTTACATTAATTATTTCAACAGTAACATCCTTTTTTTCTGTATTGTCAAATTCTATAAAAAACCTTCCGTTTGTCGGGTTCGGATACAGATTAAACTTATTTTGTCTTATGTTAGGATTCTCGGAAACAGACGTATTTGATACGGTAATAATTTTAGTTATCACGGTATCTCCGCAGACAGGGTTAGCTGCCGTCAGTGTTACTGAATAATCGCCCGGAGAACTGTATGTATGGCCGGGATTCGTTTCATTGCTTGTTGTTCCGTCCCCAAAATCCCAAAAATATGTCTCTCCGTAAACCGACCGGTTTATAAAATTAACACTGAAACCATTTGCTGAAAAGTCGAAGTCTGGTAGCGGCTCTTCACTTACGTCAATTACCACATTTGACCTAAAATTAACAGCCTCACAAAATGCATCGGACATTTTTGTAACCCTGTATTTTCCACCTTCGGTAACCGAAGCAAAATACGGTGTTTTGTATGTTATTACATCAACAAAACCTGATTCAGATTCATAAGAAAAGGACCATGGAGGTGTTCCGTATAAGTCAAACTTTATTTGTGCCGTATCTCCTCGACATATTGAAGTTGTTTCAGCAGAAATATCAATTGAGGGGAGTTGATCATATTTTTTAATAACAGCACCTCCCGTAAAGCATGTTCCTGTATTATGGGCGTCTGACAATTGTGTAATTTTGTAAATCCCGGGGTCTGATACATTTAATATATACGGGTTATCAACGGTTGTTAGAGATACAGGATTCGTATCATCTACAGTATAAGTGAAATTCCAAGGCGGAATTCCTGTAAATTTAATTTCAATATTTGCTGTTTCTCCGGTACACAAAACTGCATCAGAATTTGTAACGGCAGACGAAGGTAAAGAATCGGTAATGCTGAAAATTTCTACGGAACTGTTATTCAGCGAACTTATTAAAATTTCTTCCTTTGAGTTAAATGCAACGTCAAGAGGTATATCCAACTCTCCGATATTTGTTCCGTATTTTCCGAATTTGGTAATAAAATTAAAGTTTTCATCAAATACGCTTATGTTTCCCTGGTATGTATCACATACATATATATTATTGCATTTTCCGATTGTAATTCCCTGAATTCTGTAAAACTCACCGTCACCTGCTCCGTAAGAGCCGAAGCTGTTAATTAAATTGCCTTCTGTGTCAAAAACCCAAACTTTACATACAGGTTTAAACCCTGTTCCTATTCCGCCGTGCTCTCCTACAAAAATTCTTTTGTTTATTCCGTCGTATTTTACACTTGAAGGATAAACCAATATACCGTTTCCGAAAGTATTGATTAGGTTTCCGGCTTTGTCTATTACGGATATTTGCTGATACTTGCTGTCTGCAACATATAAAATACCGTCAGGACTTAGGTCTAAATATGCGGGAAATGCACAATCTCTGTAAAAAACAGATATTGTCTTGTCTGTGCCTATTCTGTATATATATCCGCTGTCTTTGTCTCCGGTAAATATATCTCCGTTTTTATCTGCAACTACGGACACAGGAGAAAAATCAAGATTTATTTTTTCCGTGAGATTTCCTGATGAATTATATTTAAAAATACAATTTTGTTTACTGTCAGTAACATAAAGATTATCACTTTTATCAAGAGTAATACGAACAGGGTTGATTAACTCTTCATTTATTCGCTTCAAATGGATAATATCTGCAGGATTATTTTGAGCAAATAATTTTACAACAGGTACTTGTATAAAAAAAACAATGAGTAAAATTTTTATGTAATAAGTTTTCATATTTAGTTTAGTTTGTAAATTTTAAGGTTAATACTATTGAAAATACTACAAATTATACACCAACAAGGTGTTTTTTAATACAACGAATATTACAGACAAATTTTTTGACAGAACATATATATTTTCTAAAACATATACTTACTTTAAGATTAAAAAACAGAACAAACCAAAATTTAAATATCTTAACGCTTTTCTAATACCTATTAAAAACTTATATAACTGGCAATAAGTCTGTATAACAAAAATACTAAGAAGGTGTTTTTGTAAAAATACAACAATTATTTAGAATTTTAAAATGTTCCAAAACATTGTTTTAAATTAAATTTATTTTTTGCAAAAATTAATCTGCGAACTATTATTACAAACAAAGAACTCAACTTTTTTAATAACGACAGGGGCGTTTAACCAATCCGTATTGGCTATTTGCCCCTTTTCAACTTTAACAAAAGTCATTTCTTCACATTCAGGAAACCGAACAAATTAAAAAAGGTTGTATAACACAACCTTTTTTAATAATCTATACTCGTATATTTTACTTATTATTTATTTTGACGGGTTCGGATGTGCAATCTTTGCAGCAT
>CAMZKI010000153.1 GCA_947311125.1 uncultured Chlorobiota bacterium | reverse complement strand
TTACACCAACGTTGTCAGTAGAGGCAGTCCATGATAAATCTGCACTTGTTTGCGTAATATTTGAGTATGCCAAATTAGCAGGTGCTGAAGGGGCTTGTGTATCGGGAGCAGCGGCAGTAGTAACATAAATTGTATTACTTGCATTTGATTTATTTCCTGCGGCATCATAAGCCCCTTCAGCACCTGCTAATTTGGCATAGTCAAATATTACGCAAACAAGTGCAGATTTATCATGGACTGCCTCTACTGACAACGTTGGTGTAACAGGCTACAGAATATATAAGGACAATACATACATAGGCTCTGCAACAGGAACATCTTACACTGTAAATGCTTTATCCTCTGCCACAACTTACAGTTTTTATGTTAAAGCGGAAGATGCAGCGGGAAATATCTCAAATGCAAGCAATACTGTTACGTTAACAACCTTATCCGGAGGTATCACATACTGTGCTTCGCAAGGAAATACTGTTACAGACGAATGGCTGGACAGAGTAGTTTGCGGAAGTATTGATAAAACTTCAGGTGCAAATAACGGTTATGCTGATTTCACTTTTATTTCTTCCGTTTTGTATAAAGATAACGCAACAAATATAACTCTATACCCTGCTTGGTCAGGAACTGTTTATGCAGAAGGATATTCTGTATGGATTGACTATAATCAAGACGGAGATTTTGATGATGCAGGAGAACAAGTATTTTCTAATCCTGCAACTAAAGATGCTTCGGTAACAGGGGCTTTTACTGTTCCTGCCACAGCTCTTACAGGAAATACAAGAATGAGAGTTTCTATGAAATACAACGGAGTTCCGACAAGTTGCGAAGCATTTTCTTACGGTGAAGTTGAGGATTATACCGTTGATATACAAGATGCCGGAGATATTACGGCTCCGACTGCTCCGGGAAATCTCACAAGTTCAAATATCACATCATCAAGTGTTCAGTTATCGTGGACTGCTTCAACTGATAATGTCGCTGTTACCGGATACGATATATATAAGGACGGGACATTGATGATAAACACAACCGGCACGTCATACGTAGTAAACGGACTTTCAGCTTCAACAAATTACTCTTTCTATGTTAAAGCTAAAGATGCGGCAGGAAATATTTCTGCTGCAAGTAATACGGTAAACATTACGACCTTGGCTGCTCCTGACACACAAGCACCTACGGCTCCTTCAAGTTTAGCTGCATCTAATATAAGTTCTACTTCTTTAGTTCTTAACTGGACTGCGTCAACTGATAATGTCGGGGTTGCGGGGTATGATATTTACAAAGACGGTATAAATACAGGAACTACTGTTAATACAAGCTATACGGTAAGCGGGCTTACACCCTCAACATCATACAGCTTTTATGTTAAGGCAAAAGATGCGGCAGGAAATATTTCTGCTGCGAGCAATACAGTAAACGCTGTAACTACGACAAGTTCAACATATTGTGCTTCTCAAGGAGATACCGTAACTGATGAATGGATAGAAAGAATTGTTTGCGGAAGTATTGACAATACATCAGGTGCAAACAACGGTTATGCTGATTTTACGTCAATGTCCGTAACTATGGCTTTGAGTTCCGGACAAACAATAACTATTTATCCTGCTTGGTCAGGAACTGTTTATGCCGAAGGTTATTCTGTATGGATTGACTATAATCAAGACGGAGATTTTGATGATGCAGGATAACGGGTATTTTCAGCTGCAGCAACTAAAAACACCCCTGTAAACGGCTCTTTCTCCGTTCCTGCTACAGCACTAACCGGAGCTACACGAATGAGAGTTTCTATGAAATACAATGGCGTACCGACAAGCTGTGAAACCTTCTCATACGGAGAAGTCGAAGATTATACCGTAAATATTACCGCTACGGGCGGAGACACTCAGGCTCCTACGGCTCCTTCAAGTTTAACATCTTCTAATATAACACAAACAACCGTTGATTTATCTTGGGCTGCTTCAACTGATAATGTCGGCGTAACAGGATATAATGTATATCAAAACTCTTCTCTGTTAGGCTCTGTTACGGGAACATCGGCACAAGTTACAGGACTTACGGCAGGAACTTCATACAGCTATTATGTAACAGCTAAAGATGCAGCCGGAAACGAATCGCCGGCAAGTAATACCGTTAACGTTACAACTTCACCTGCTACGGCAACTTATTGCGCATCGCAAGGTAACACTGTAACTGACGAGTGGATAAAAAGAGTTGTTTGCGGAAGTATAGATAACACATCTGACGTAAACGGCGGATATGCAGACTTTACCTCAATCTCAACTAATATGATAAAAGGAAGCAGTTATACAATAACTATCTATCCTGCTTGGTCAGGAACTGTTTATTCTGAAGGTTATTCTGTATGGATTGATTATAATCAAAATGGTGACTTTACTGATGCCGGAGAACAAGTTTTTACAAACGTAAAAACAACCGCAACAAGCGTGAGCGGTTCTTTTACTGTTCCGTCTGCCGCTTTAACAGGCTCTACACGAATGAGAGTTTCAATGCAATACAACACAATACCTGCCTCTTGCGGAAACTTTGATTACGGAGAAGTTGAAGATTACACCGTAAATATAGGTGCTAAATCATATTCAACATCTGCTTCGTCTCTGTATATTTATCCTAACCCGGCAAATGATGTAATAACCGTTTATTTAAAAGAACTGAACAAATCTGCTAATATTCAAATATTCTCAATAACAGGTTCTTTAGTAAAAGAAGTCAGAATATCTGACCTTTATAATAAAGTTAACATTTCTGATTTACCTTCCGGAATCTATAATATCAGAATGATTTATAACGGAGAGGTATTGAACGGGAAATTCATAAGACAATAAAATTAAAGTTTCATTCAATGAAAAAAGGCTCATTTTTAAATAATGAGCCTTTTTTGTTTTCCTGAAATAAAATAAGGTAACTGCACTGTTATCAAATATTTATTCCCCGTCTGCCTGTCCTTTTGCTATAAAACATAAACACATTATTATAATAGTTAGTTAATATTTTATAAATTTGGCAAAATTCATAGAATTATTTTTTAAAAAAATCTTATAAAACAATATAATTATGGCAAAAGTAAGAGGCGCGATTGTAGTTGATACAGAACGATGCAAGGGTTGTAATCTTTGTGTTGTTGCTTGCCCTACAAGCGTAATAGAATTAAACGTAACAGTAAACGGAAAAGGATATAACCCTGCTTACCCTGCAAGACATGATGCCTGCACGGGTTGTATGAATTGTGCTACGGTTTGCCCGGATATGTGTATTACCGTTTACAGATTAAAACCACAAAAGTAATGTGCAAAAGCACAGTCATTCTTTAAAATCACAATAATTATGGAAGAAATAAAATTAATGAAAGGTAACGAAGCTGTTGCCGAAGCAGCAATAAGAGCCGGGGTTGATGCTTATTTCGGTTATCCGATTACTCCTCAATCAGAAATAATTGAATACTTAATGACCGAAGAACCGTATAAACGGACAGGCATGGTCGTTCTGCAGGCAGAAAGTGAACTTGCTGCAATAAATATGGTTTACGGAGCTGCTGCATGCGGGAAAAAAGTTATGACATCATCGTCAAGCCCGGGTTTAAGCCTGAAGCAGGAAGGACTTTCATATATTGCAGGTTCGGAACTCCCGTGTTTAATAGTTGATGTAGTCAGAGGAGGTCCCGGACTGGGAACAATCCAACCTTCTCAAGCTGATTATTTTCAAATGGTTAAAGGCGGCGGGCATGGTGATTACAAATTAATAGTATTAGCACCTTCTACTGTTCAGGAAATGGCTGATTTTGTAGAACTTGGCTTTGAACTTGCTTTCAAATACAGAAATCCTGCCCTTATTTTGTCAGACGGTGTTATAGGGCAAATGATGGAAAAAGTCGTTTTACCTCCGCAAAAAGAAAGACTAACAGATGAAGAAGTTGATAAACTATACGGTTCTTGGGCTACAACAGGAAAGAAAAAAGGAAGAGAACGAAATATTATTACATCCTTAGAATTAAAACCGGAAAGACAAGAGGCTCACAATCATCATCTTCAGAATAAATACAAAAAAATTGCCGAAAACGAAATTCGCTTTGAAACATTTAATTGTGAAGATGCAGAATATTTGCTCGTTGCATACGGCTCAAGTGCAAGAATCTGTCAAAAAACAGTTCAACTTGCAAGAGAAAAAGGTATTAAAGCAGGATTATTACGCCCTATTACGCTTTGGCCCTACCCTTCAAAAGCAATAAACAAACTTGCTGACCAAGTTAAAGGTATTTTAGCTGTGGAAATGAGTGCAGGACAAATGGTAGAAGACGTAAAATTAGCCGTAAACGGTAAAGTAAAAGTTGAACATTACGGACGATTCGGAGGAATGGTTCATTCTCCCGATGAAGTTCTTGAAGCATTAGAAACAAAAATTATAGGAGGATAACAAAATGGCAGAAAATATATTAACACCCGAAGAAATAATAAAAAGAGGTGAATTAGTTTTTAAAAAAACTAAACTTATGACAGACGCAAATCTGTCTTATTGTCCCGGTTGCGGACACGGTGTTGCACACCGAATTACAATGGAGGTTATCGAAGAACTCGGACTTGAAGAAAAAACAATAGGAATTGCTCCGGTAGGATGCTCTGTTTTAGCTTACGAGTTTATGAATGTGGATATGCAGGAAGCCGCTCACGGAAGAGCACCGGCAGTCGCAACAGGCATAAAAAGAGTATATCCCGATAAAACCGTATTCACATATCAAGGCGACGGAGATTTGGCTGCAATAGGAACTGCAGAAACACTTCACGCCTGCAACAGAGGAGAAAATATAACAATTATTTTCATTAATAACGGTATTTACGGTATGACAGGCGGACAAATGGCTCCGACAACATTGCCCGGAATGAAATCTTCAACATCTCCTTACGGAAGAGATATTGAAATGATGGGACATCCGCTGAAAATTACCGAACTTATCGCTATGCTGCCGGGAACGGCATATGTTACCAGACAAGCAGTTCACAAACCTGCTTTAGTCAGAAAAGCAAAAAAAGCAATAAAAAAAGCTTTCGAACTGCAACAAGAAAACAAAGGTACTACTTTCGTTGAAATTGTTTCAAACTGTAACTCGGGATGGAAAATGACTCCCGTAGAATCTAACGAATGGTTAGACAAAAATATGTTAGAATACTATCCTTTGGGAGATATTAAAGGATAAGTCATAATCTTATCGAATAATATTTTATTCACCAATAAACTTAAAAAAATGACAGAAGAAATTATTATAGCCGGATTCGGAGGACAAGGAGTTCTCTCAATGGGCAAGATATTAGCATATTCAGGCATTACGGAAAACAAAGAGGTCAGTTGGATGCCTTCATACGGTCCTGAAATGAGGGGAGGAACAGCAAACGTATCGGTAATTATAAGCGATGAAAGAATAAGCTCTCCGATACTCCAAAATTTTGATACTGCAATTATTCTGAACCAACAATCAATGGATAAATTTGAAAGCGGAGTAAAACCCGGAGGTCTGTTACTTTACGACCCTAACGGAATAATTCGCCATCCGACAAGAAAAGATATAAACATATATACAATTGAGGGTGCTGCCGAAGCCGCCAAACAAAAAAGTTCAAAAACTTTTAATATGATTGTTCTTGGTGCTTTTCTTAAAATAAAGCCCGTTGTAAAAATGGAAAATGTTCTGAAAGGATTAAAAAAATCTTTACCCGAACGTCATCACCACCTGATACCGATGAACGAAGAAGCAATTAAAGTAGGACTTGAAAAAGTTAAAGCTGTCCAAACTTTATAGTTTTTCTAAGGCCACTGAAAACAGGAAAGTTTATAATAAATCAGTCAAAAATATTGGCTGGTTTTTTTATAATTTTAATCTGAGTTGTGTAAAAAATTATTATTCCCGTAAGATTATCATCAAGTAAGATGATTTCCGGAAATTAAAAACCGGTTTCTGACATTTTTTTATACTTTTGTTAACTATTATAACAAAGTAATGAATAATACCGATAAACATAAAAGAAAATTGCGTCTGTCTGTTTTAGACGACCATACCCTTGAAGAAATAAAAGCCTTTAAGCTGTCCAAACCGCTTATATTCTCAATTATAGGAGGAGCCGTAATAATTATAGGGATTATGATATTTATGCTTTTAGCATTTACACCTTTAAATAATCTTATTCCGCAGCGAACAACCTCAATTCTCAAAAATAAAGCCATAGAAAATTCTCTTAAAATTGACTCCTTAGAAAGCAAAATGCTTAGTTATAATATGTATCTTAATAATATAAAAAAT
>CAMZKI010000152.1 GCA_947311125.1 uncultured Chlorobiota bacterium | reverse complement strand
CTTCTGCTGACATCATAACTAAAAGTTAACATTTAACTCATGTACAGAGCATACTTCATTTCTAGATTACACAATTTATGTAGTACTGAACATATTTCTGACACTTATCACTAGGCTATTCACAAATTAAAAATACATTGGCTAGGTTTAAACCAAACACGTCTGCCATGAGAGAGAGAAGTCCTTCCTCTTTCAAATCTGGTATAAGAGAGCAGGTCTCTTCCAAGTTCCATTTCTACCTCACAGGAAAAGACACTTAATTCTACCTTACAGGAATAGACACTTAATTCTACCTTGAAGGAATAGTTATGTTTGGTTGCCACTTACCATATTTGTAATTAAGATAATCCTGACATTAATATTAAACTATTTAAGTGCCATTTGTTTATAAAAAAAACAAGGCTAACAAAACAGAACATATTAACAACAGATTAATAAATAAATAATTAACAAAAGATTCCTATTTATGATTACAAGAAGCTAAAGACGGTATGGATATAGCCTTATGCAAAGTTAAAAAAGAAGAAAACCTCATTGAGTTTGCAGGTGCATTCAACCCTTTGTATTTAATAAGAAACAATGAAATCTTAATTTATGAAGCCGACAGAATGCCTATAGGAATTTATGATTTTGAAGGTGCCGGAGATAAATTTACAAATAATGTGATAAAAATACAAAAAGGCGATACATTATACACATTTTCAGACGGATATGCCGACCAATTCGGAGGTCCGAGAGACAAAAAATTTATGATAGGTCGTTTCAAAAAAATGCTTTTGGAAATTCAGGAATTATCAATGGAAGAACAACGAAATTATCTTGATTATACCATAGAGCAATGGATGAGCAATTATGAGCAGGTAGATGATATTTTAGTTATCGGCACACGATTTTAGTATGCTGCAAAATTTTGTTTGTAAATGTTTTATGTAGCAGAAACTAATTTCCGGCAATTTATTTATCGTAAGTTTCAATTACAACATCCCATAACTTATCTGCCGTTTTATCCCAGCTGAAAGTTTCTTTTCTGATATTTCCTTTTTCAATTAAATTGTTTCTTAAAAAACTGTCATCAACAATTTTAACCATTGCATTCTTAATATCATTAATATCAAAAGGATTAACAAATAATGCGGCATCGCCGGCAACTTCGGGTAAAGATGTTGTATTTGAAGCAATTACAGGAACACCGCAACTCATAGCCTCAATAAGAGGGATACCGAAGCCTTCAAACAAAGGCACAAAAGTCATAGCAAAAGCACTTGCCAAAACAAAATGCAAATCTTCCGGATTTAATCTTCCCGTAAAAATAATGTCGTTTTTAAATTCCGATTCTGAATATGCCTTATCAATATCATCAGTCATAAACATTTTCGTGCCGACAATAACAAGTTTAAAATCCGACCCGGTTTCTTTCTTAAATTTATTGAAAGCTGCAAACAAACGAGCAATATTTTTTCGCGGGTGCAATGTGCCTATAAAAATAAAATACGGTTTTCCTTCTGCATATTCTTCCTTTATTTTAATTTTAATTTCTTCCGAAACAGGCTTGTAAATTTCATTACTGCCGTTATAAACAACCGTTATCTTATCTTTCGCAATGTCAAACCGGCTTGAAATATCTTGTTTAGAATATTCGGAAACCGTTGCAATTCTTACGGCTTTTTTTGCAAATTTAGAAAAAAACCAATTATAATACTTCCGTGTAAAAAAAGGTAAATCTTCAGGACGATGAACAAAGTTAATATCATGTATAACAGCTATTTGCTCTACATTTGAAGATAATGAAAGATAGCCGTCGGGCGACAAAAACAAATCGGCATTTATTCTTTTAAGAAACTTTTTTACCGAAACCTCAAACCACAAAAACCATAAAACAGGATGACGAGCAGGCGGATTCAAAACTACGGGAATCACATTTTTTGAGAAAATAAATTCATCGGAAAACTTCCTGTCAAACAAAAAATAAAACTGATGTTCAGGATGCTTTTTTACGATTCTTTTCAATGTTTCGTAAGTAAACCAACCTATTCCGTCTAATTTATTTTCAATAAGTAATCGAGTATTAACAACAATCCTCATAAATTTATAAAATATACGGCAAATTTAAAAACGGCAGGCAAATAATTACTACTTTTGTCTGTAATTTTAAAAGAAATCCTGTTTTGAGAAAAAAGTTTATAATAAACTTACTGTTTTTGGTTTCTCTGAACCTTCTCATAAAACCTTTTTGGATTTTCGGAATTGATATGCAAGTCCAAAATACGGTAGGGTCGTCAGAATACGGCTTTTATTTTGCTCTCTTCAATTTTTCCCTGCTTTTCAATATTTTTCTTGACCTCGGAATAACAAATTTTAACAACAGAAATATTGCCCGTCATAACCAGCTTATAAGCAAGCACTTCTCGAATATTATAGGTCTTAAATTTTTACTTGGTTTTTTATATTTTACAATTATTCTTATCGGTGCATTTTTTATAGGATACAATGAAAAACAAATAAAATTTCTCCTTGTACTTGCCGGAAACCAGTTTCTGCTGTCACTGATAATGTATATGCGATCAAATATTTCAGGATTGCAACTCTTTAAAACAGACAGCCTCCTGTCTGTCCTTGACCGACTTTTAATGATTATAGCAGTAGGCTTTTTACTTCTGAATTTTCGGGAAAAATTTAAAATTGAATGGCTGGTTTATTCTCAATCCGTATCTTATATATTAACATCACTAACGGCATTTTTTATAATAAAAGCTAAATCAATAAATTTAAAACTCAATTTTAACCTGCATTTTTTCCTCGTTATTTTAAAAAAAAGCTCCCCCTATGCCCTACTCGTTCTTTTAATGACCTCTTACACAAGAATCGATTCTGTTATGATTGAGAGATTGCTGCCTGACGGCGACACACAAGCCGGAATTTATGCCCACGGATACAGAATATTGGATGCAAGTTCTCAATATGCACTGCTTTTTGCGACATTGCTTCTTCCGATGTTTGCAAAAATGCTTGTAAACAAAGAAAATATTGCAAATCTTGTAAAAATATCATTTTTATTACTGGTAATCCCTGCAATTACAGTTGCCGTAAACTTTTCTTTATTTAAAAATGATATTATATATGTCTTATATAATGACCACATTAAAGAATCGGCAAAAGTCTTTGAAGTATTAATACTCGGATTTATCCCTGTTTCTGTTTCATATATTTTCGGAACGCTGCTTACGGCAAACGGCAATTTAAAAGAACTTAACATAATAGCAGGAGCCGGCGTAATATTTAACTTAACGCTAAATTTTATATTAATTCCGAAATTCAAAGCATACGGTGCAGCTTCAGCAAGTTTAATTACCCTTACGTTAACGGCATTAATACAAGTTATAACAGCCCGAAAAATTTTCAATTTTAAAATAAGTTCTGAATTATTATCTAAAATTATTATGTTTTCAGTATGGATTATACTGTCATCCTACCTCTCAAACATATACCTTATAAACCGACCTGTTGCTTTTTTCTCAAGTTTTATTACAGGAGTCGTAAGTGCTTTTGCATTAAAATTAATTGATTTAAAAATGCTTTACCGGATTTTAAAATACGAAAAAAATACATAACCTATGAAATACATAAAATACGAAACAAAGGACAGAATCGGATATATAACTCTGAACAGACCTGAAAAACGCAATGCTTTGAATGCCGAATTGGTTAACGAACTTAAAACAACTTTTCGTAAAGCAGAAGAAAATTCTGAAGTTAAAATTATAATACTCAAAGCCGAAGGAAAAGCATTTTGTGCAGGTGCCGACTTAGAATACATGCAAAATCTGCAAAAAAACACTTTCGAAGAGAATCTTGTCGACTCAAAGAACCTTGCAGAACTTTACCAAATAATTTACACATTAAATAAGCTTGTAATTGCTCAAGTTGAAGGACACGCAATAGCAGGAGGTGCGGGCTTAGCTACGGTCTGCGATTTTGTTTTTTCCGTTCCGGAAGCAAAATACGGATATACAGAAGTTGCAATAGGATTTGTTCCTGCAATTGTAAGTTTCTTTTTATTAAGAAAAATCGGTGAAACAAAGGCAAAAGAGCTGCTGCTTACCGGTAAGCTTATCTCTGCCGCAAAAGCGAAAGAATTAAATATCTTCAATTTCATTGAAAATGCAGAAAATATTAAAAATGCTGTTTATCGATTTGCTCAGGATATTATAAAAAACGCATCCGAAGATTCCTTAACACTGACAAAAAAATTAATATCCGACATACAAGCTTTAGATTATGCAAAAGCAATAAATTTTGCCTCAGAAGTAAATGCTATGTCCAGAAGCACGGAAGACTGCAAAAAAGGTATTGCGGCATTTTTAAATAAAGAAAAAATAAGTTGGTAATATTACATTTTTTCGACATATAAATTAAACCTTTTATAAAGTATAAAGTCAAAAAGCAAACCACAAATAAAGATATGAACGCTGCAATAAGCGAAAATAAAATATCAGAATTTCTGACGGAAAACAAAATATCAGAAGCATTTGATTTAATTGTAAATCAATACAAAAAGCAATTATATTGGCATATCAGGAAAATTGTAATCCTGCATGAAGACACAGATGATGTTTTGCAAAATACATTTATAAAAGTATGGCGATACCTTAAAAATTTTAAGCAGGACTCAAGAATTTACACTTGGCTTTACCGAATTGCAACCAACGAAGCAATAACATTTATAAACAATAAAAAGAAAAAATCAGAAGAACCTATTGAAAATTACGAATACTATTTAAGCAACACTCTCGAAAGCGATGAATACTTTGAAGGTAATGAAGCTCAACTTATTTTACAAAAAGCCATACTTACATTACCGGAAAAACAGAGAATTGTCTTCAATATGAAATATTTTGATGAAATAAAATACGAAGATATGTCTGAAATATTAGAAACATCAACAGGTGCCCTAAAAGCATCATATCATCACGCAGTTAAAAAAATTGAAAGTTTCATAAAGCGACATTAAACATTCCGGAAAAATTGAAGTCAAAATAAAGAGACTATGAAAAGCTTAAACAACATAAATAAAAAAAACTCCTTTAAAGTTCCGGAAAGCTATTTTGAAAACTTTAACCGAGAACTTAAAACAAAAATTTCCGAAGAATATTTAAAAAAAAATATCGGAAACGAAAACCCGTTTACCCTTCCGGAAAATTACTTTGAAAATTTCAGTCCGGAGGTATTACAAAATAAAAAAAGAGAAAAAGGCAAAGTCATAAAGCTTTTAAAACCTTGGTTCTCTG
>CAMZKI010000151.1 GCA_947311125.1 uncultured Chlorobiota bacterium | reverse complement strand
TTCTTTTATTTTCGGTTTCTGTTTTTTTTGCCTGTAAAAGCGAAAATAAAAGAAACAGTAGCCCGGATATTAGTATTAGACATTTTGTCATTTTAATAGTGACGTATTATCTTATTTTTTAAATGTTTATATTTATGACAAAAACAAGATTAATTGCAAATATAAAAATATATTTTATTTTAAGACAAGGGTGTATTGAATTTTACAATGTATTTATTTGTATTTTTCTTTTTCTTCCGACAGTTCCGTAAGTTTATGAACTAAGATGTCCCATTCATACATTTTTTTTTCAAGTTCTTTTTTGGTTTTATCAAAGTTTGTCCAGAAATTTTCATTACTTATTGTTTCATTTCCTGATATTTTTTTTTCACTTTCTGCTATAAAATTTTCCGCAGTTTCGATTTCATTTTCCAGCTTGTCTATCATCTTCTTAATTTTACGAATTTCTTTATCGATTTCTTTCCTTTTAAGATAAAATTGCTTATTGTCGGACTGCTTTTTTATTTTTTCGGTTTCCTGAATTTTTATTTTATTTATTTCATTAAAGTTTTCCGCTTTTTTCTTTTGCAAAAAGAGTTTTATATCTCCGGAGTGTTTTTTTATTTTTTTGTTCGTAAATTCATAAATTTCGTCAACCAATCCGTCAAGAAAGTATCTGTCGTGCGAAACAATTATAAGTGTTCCGTTATATTGTTTCAGTGCTTGTTTAAGCACGTCTTTTGAGTGAATATCAAGGTGGTTGGTCGGTTCGTCAAGAATTAAAAAGTTATACGGCTCCAGCATAAGTTTCGCAAGTGCCAAACGAGAGCGTTCACCGCCTGAAAGTACTGATACTTTTTTTCCAATATCATCATTTCCGAAAAGAAAGTTACCGAGAATATTTCTTATTTTTGTTCTTACTTCTCCTACAGCAACATCGTCAAGTATTTGAAAAACAGTTTTATTTTCATCTAATTCTTTTTCCTGATTTTGAGCAAAATATCCGATTTTAACAAGATGCCCCAGTTTTATTTTTCCTTCGTAATCAGTTTCTTCAGTAATAATTTTCACAAGAGTTGTTTTACCTGTTCCGTTTTTCCCTACAAAAGCTATTTTCGTTCCTCTCTCAACGGTTAAATCTATATTTTCAAGAATAAGTTTTTCGGAATATCTTTTAGTCAGATTCTCAATATCAAGAGTAATCTCTCCCGAATGAGGAGCGGGCGGAAATTTAAAACTCAAATTAGAGATGTCTGTTTTGTCAATTTCAATTTTTTCTGTTTTTTCAAGTTGTTTTATCCTCGACTGCACCTGAACTGCTTTTGTCGCTTTTGCTCTGAAGCGTTCTATAAACTGCTCTGTTTCTTTTATTTTTTTTTGTTGATTTATATATGCGGCTGTTTGTTGTTCTATGCGTTCTTTTCTTAACTGTTCGTATTTACTGTAAGGTGCTTTATAATCGTATATTTTGCCCATAGATATTTCTATTGTTCTTTGGGTAATATTGTCAAGAAAAAGCCTGTCGTGAGATATTAAAACAACGGCTCCGGGGTAGTTTATTAAAAGTTGTTCAAGCCATTCGATTGATTCTATGTCAAGGTGATTTGTCGGCTCGTCAAGTAAAAGTAATTCGGGTTTACGAAGGAGAATTTTTGCAAGTTCAATACGCATACGCCACCCTCCGCTGAATTCAGTAACTTGCCTGTAAAAATCATCCTGTGCAAAGCCTAAGCCTTTCAGTGTTTTTTCTGTTTCTCCTTTAAATGTACTACCTCCGAGCAAATTAAAGCGTTCTTCATATTTGTTCAGTTGTTCTATCAGTTTAAGGTATTCGTTGCTGTTATAGTCGTTTCTTTCTGCTAATTGAACAGATATTTTTTTTATATTTTTTTCAACTTTATTTATTTCTGAGAAAGCGGTATAGGCTTCGTCCAAAACAGTTTTTCCTTTCGGATATGTCATCTGCTGAGGCAAATATCCCATTTTCATTTCCGAAGGAAATGATATATCGCCGGAGTCTGTCTCCTGTGTCCCTGTTATTATTTTCAGTAAAGTGGTTTTCCCGGCACCATTTTTTCCGGTTAATCCTATACGGTCTTTTTTATTTATAACGAAGGAGATATTATCCAGTAATATTTTTCCGCTGAATGAAAGTGTTATATTATTGATTGATATCATGTTTTTTTAAATATTACATACAGTTCATCTGTAAAAAATTATACAGACTGTATTCTGTTGAAAAAACCTTCTAAAAAATAAGTCTGAAATCATCGGCATCTTTAATAACGGGAAATTTCTTTCTGAAATTTATCAGCTTATCTAAGGTTAAAGTCAGAGTCTCAATATTTTCTTCATGTGCTTGTGTTTTGCTGATAAGATTTCCTTTAGCGTCAAAAATAAGTGAATCACCCGAATGATATATTCCGTTTCCGTCATTACCTGTTCGATTAACACCTATAACGTAAGACTGATTTTCAATTGCTCGTGCTTTAAGAAGAGTTTTCCATGCATCACTTCGGCGTTCAGGCCAATTGGCAACATAAATAAGCAAATCATAATTATTTCTGTTTCGGCTCCACACCGGAAATCTTAAATCATAACAAATTAGGGGCATAATTCGCCAACCTTTTAATGTTGTCAACAAATGTTCTTTTCCCGAAGAATAAAATTTATGTTCACCGGCAAACGAAAATAAGTGCCTTTTATTATAAGTTTCATAATTTCCGGAAGGGGTCATCCATATTAAGGTATTAAAATAATTACCGTTTTGCTCTGTTATGACAGTTCCGGTAATTACCGCATTTTTAATTTTTGCAAATTCTCTCATTTTGTTCACAACAGTATTTTCAAAAACCGAAAATTTCTCGGGCTGCATTGAAAAACCGGTTGCAAACATCTCCGGAAGTATAATTAAATCGGTTTGTTCTGATATTGAATTGATTTTTTTTGAAAAATTTCGAAGATTTGCTTCAACATTTTCCCACACTAAATCGGATTGTATTATTGTAACTGTCAAGTACATTTATTTTTCGTTTATTCTACGACAAATTTTCCTTTATGTAAGCCCTCCATACCTCTGTAATTCTCTTTAATTGCCTTCATATCTTTCTCAATATCACCGGTAAACTTGAACTCGCCTATAAATCCTACAGTTTTTGTTTTAAAATCTGAAAATGTGAGATAAACAGGTACATTTGCTTCTCGGGCAATTCGGTAAAAGCCTGTTTTCCAATCCGGATTCGGAGAACGTGTTCCTTCCGGAGTTATTGCCAGTATCATTTTATCGGCTTTTTTAAATTCATCGGCAATTTGCTTTACGATACCGCCCGGATATTGCCTGTTTATAGGTATTGCTCCCCATCGTTTTATTAACCGCCCCATAGGGAAAAAGAAAAATTCTTTTTTTACCATAATTTTCGGTTCCATTCCTACTGCCCAATTATACATTTTACCCCATATCATGTCCCAGATACTGGTATGCGGAGCCAAAACGCAGATATATTTCGGCACATCAGGAACTTCACCGACAAATTTCCATCCTATTATTTTAAAAAAAGATTTTCCGATAAATTTTTTAAATGATGCCATATTTTAGTTGAAAGTTTGAAAAATTTATCGGAAAATCTTTTTTTAAAATAATAGGATGGAAATTTGTCGGTGAAGTTCCTGATGTGCCGAAATATATCTGCGTTTTGGCTCCGCATACCAGTATCTGGGAC
>CAMZKI010000150.1 GCA_947311125.1 uncultured Chlorobiota bacterium | reverse complement strand
CCGGAACAGTTGCTAAAATTCTGTTAATATCATTATAATTATTTTTTCTTAAATCTTTCAATGAAATATAGTGAACAGCTCCGGAGATTTCTTTTATACCTGCAGTACCTCCCGTAACAGTAACTTCCGATAAAGCAGAAATAGTTTCCGTTAAAGAAATATCAAGTTTAAGGTTGTCATTATTTTTCAGAATAACTTCTTTTTCAACTGTAAAGTATCCGATATTTGATACTGTCAGAACATATTTACCTGCTTTGATATTGTCAATTGAGTAGTAACCACTTCCGTTAGTAACGGTTCCTAAATCAGTATTGTCAAGATAAACAGAAACATCAGAAAGAGGCTTGTCTGTTTTTGATATGGTTATTATTCCTTCAATTTTTGCATTCTGTGAAAAAAGATTTAAAGCACTTATGTTTATTACGATAAAAATTAAAATTCTTTTCATAATTAATGTTATTTAGAACAATTCTTAGTTACGACAAATAAAAGCAGAAAGGGCTGTTGTACAAAATAAAAAACTGCTTATGTACAGAAAATACCAACATATGGGGATGCCAGAAAGATAAGGCAATAACAGATAAAAAAGAAGCAAAACTTTATATTCGAAATTAATTCTGCTTTTATAAAAATATAATTATATTTGTCGGAACAGGATGGTGAAATTATACACTCTTCAAAACAAGTAATAAAAACAAAAAATATGAAACCAAAATTTATACTCATACTTTCATTAGTTGTATTTTTAAGCTTCAGTTGTAATAACAATAACTCCGAGAAGGAAAACTCTGCTTCTGAAAATAAAACAGTTGAGATTAAGCCGAGTAATGATTTTTTTTACATTAAGAAAGGTAAGCAGTTCGTTTCGGAGGCAAAAAAAATATTAGGAAAAAACCTGGGAAATGCAATTAAATCCGGCGGGGCTGCAAATGCTGTGTCTTTTTGCAGCGAAAAAGCACTTTTTCTGACTGACAGCACGGCAAAAAGCCATAAGGTAAAAATAAAAAGGGTTTCAGATAAAAACAGAAATATCTTAAATGAGGCAACCGGTAAGGAACTTGCCTATATAAACAAGTCAAAGAAACTTATTTCGGAAGGGAGCGAGCCGAAACCTCAAGTTTTTGCAAGTGATAATAAGGTTGTAATTTACTATCCGATTATTGTCAACCAAATGTGCCTTAAATGTCACGGTAACATTTCAAAAGATATTGAAACTAAAACATATGAAACTATCAAAAAGTTGTATCCGGAAGACAAAGCTACGGGATATAATGTCGGAGATTTAAGAGGTATTTGGGTGGTTACAATGTAAAACAAACATTTAAGGTTTCCATTCTCTGTATTTAATCTCGTCAGGGAATGCTTCCGGCTTAAAAATTGACGACTTATAAAACAACCTTATACATTCCTCAATACCTTCGGTAACTCCGGGATGCGGGTGGACGGTTTTAAAGACTTCTCCAAGTCCGTTTTCTTCATCAATAAGGTGAGCAACTGAAACTATAAATGCCGATGCCTGAGGACTTGCGGCACGCATTCCCAAAATGCGGTTTTTGCCGTCGTTACTTACTATAAGTTTTACAAAGCCTTTCATATTCCGCATTGCTATTGTCCTGCTTATCATAGAATTAGAATAAAACGCAACTTTATACGGCGTACCTGTTACACGCAATTGTTTCTCATTTCTGCCTACGGCTGCTACTTCAGGCTTAAAAAACATTAAAGTGGACATATTCTTATAACTAATCTCTTCTTGCCTGTTTCCGTATATTTTGTCAATAATATGCCTGCTTTGAACTTGTGCTATATTAAAAAGTTGCCCGTGACCGGTAATATCGCCTGCAGCAAAAATATTCCTGCTTTTAATTTCTTTCAACGAACAATACTCATCCATATGAATAACACCTTTTTTAGCTTCCGGAAAACCGATATTCTCCAGACCCAGATTTTCCGTATTAGCAACTCTGCCTATTGCAATTAACGCAATATCAACTTCTATAACCTTGCTGTGTCCCTTTTCGTAATCTAAAACAACCTCCAAATAGTTTCCCTTTTTTCTTATCGTTCGCAATGATGCTTCATAATGAATTTTAACACCGTTTGCTTCCAGATTTTCAGATACAAAGTCACTTACATCATCATCCTCAAAAGGTATAACCCTGTTTGTCCTGTCAAGAAGATGAACTTCGGTTTGTTTATAGTTTGAAAATATTGTTGCAAATTCGCAGCCTATTATTCCGGAACCTATTATTATCATTCTTTGCGGAAATTTTTCAAGGCTGAGAATATTATCCGAGTTAAAAATCAGTTTTCCGTCAACCGGGATTCCGGGATATTCACGCGGACGAGACCCTGTGGCAATGACAAAATATTCGCCTGTTACCGTTTCTTTATTATTCTTGTAAAAGATTTCAACTGTATTTTCGTCCTTGAATTTTGCAAATCCTTTTTTTAATGTTATTGAGCCTTTATACTTTTTATTTTCAGAAAATGTTTCTATTTGCGAAAGCATTTGATGCTGGCGTTCTTTAGCAGCCTGAATAACGGTCTTTTTTACTTCGGAAAAGTTAAGACTTATCCCTGATGTCCTGTACCCCCTGTCAATTTTCGAAGCTATGGCATAATCGGAAGACAACTCCCACATTGTTTTAGAAGTTAATGCTCCGTTCATAACTCCCGCACCGCCTATTTCTCCGGCTTCAATAATGCAAACGTTTTTATTATAATCTAAGGCTCTGGAAGCTGCCGAAAAGCCCGCAGCACCGCTTCCTATAATAACAATATCAAATTTTTTCATTGTATTTTATTAAAATCAGACTGTAAAGTAATACAATATTTTATAAAAAAGGACAAAAAAGTATGTAATTATTTAATGTTTTAAGTAATTGTAATTTCGTGAATATTTTTAGAACTTATTCTTTTTTAGAAATTTAAATTTCTAATTTTATACGATTATTTTTATGTAAGGTAATGGAATATCTTTTAAAAATAACACTGTTTTTTTTATTATATACAACAAGTATTCTTTGTAAAAACAGCGGACAGGAACAAAAATCGGATAAAAAAATTACAAAAGCCGACTCTTTGTTTTCTCTCGGAAAAATATATTCCGACGATTCTTTAAACCAAAAAAAAGTATTGAACTTATTTGAAAAATCACTTTTTCTGTATAAAAAATATGAAAACCTGCCGAAAATTGCAAAAACGTATCAATATATTGCTTATGCCTACGATTATAAAGAAAATTACGATTCCGTAAAAAAGTATCATCAAAAAGCACTGAAAATAAATATTGACATTGACAATAAAAGAATGGCGGCTGTTTCGGCAAATAATCTCGGAATTGCTTATACAATTACCGGCGATTTGGATTCGGCACATTATTATTATGATAAAGGCATCGACCTTACGAAAATTACAAAAGATACGGCAGAATTTATCGAACTTTATCAAAATAAGGGAATTTGTTTTGATTACGGAGGCGATTATGAAAATGCGGTTAAATATACCGTTAAGGCATTAAAATACAGTGAAAAAATAAATTACATAAACAGTATTGTTGCGTTAAACTTGCATATTGCACAGTATTATAATAATATAGCTAATATTGAAAAAGCATTTACTTACTGCGAACATGCTTCGAATTATATTGAGAAAATTAGCAATCAGGAAACAAAAGCAAGTTTTTATAATACTTTGGGTGAAATATATTTTTCAAACTCAAACAATAAAAAAGCAAAAATTAATTTTTCAGAAACCTTGAAAATAAGTCGAAAAAATAATTATAAACGGGGTATTGCCGCGGCATATATGAATCTTGCAAAACTTTATTTAGAAGAAAAAAAATTGAAAGATGCAGAGAATTATGCCGAATTATCCGTTGAAACAGAAAAAGAAATAAATGATATAAGCGGTATAATATCTTCTCTGATAATATTTTCCGAAATTCAATATTTGCAAAAACACTATAATAAAGCATTGTTAAATTTGGATGAGGCAAAAAAAATGAGCAAAGAGAACGGTATTTACGAGAATTTGCCTGATATTGATTTTCATTTTTACAATATTTATAAATTGACCGGAAAAACAAAGAATGCTTTAAAATATTATGAGCGTTTTCATAAAATAAAAGACAGTTTGAATGCGGTTGAAGTTAAAGAAAAGATTGCCGATATTGAGATAAAATATCAAACTGAAAAAAAACAGCATAAAATTGAACTTTTAAATGAAGAAAATAAAACAAAAGAACAAAATTTAAAAGCAAGAGGATTTTTAATAGCTTCTCTTATTTTATTGTTGTTTTTAATAACCGGGGCAGCTTATTTTTTCAGAGCTAAAGCTTTTCATAAACTGAATAAAATGGAATTGGAGATTCAAAATTATATTTTAAAAAGTGAAGAGTTAAATCGAAATATTTCAAATAATTACAGTGATAATTTAGAATATTTTTCAAAGAAACATCAACTTACCGAACGCGAAACCGAAGTTTTGGAACTGATATGTAAAGGAAAAACCAATGCCCAAATTGCCGAAAAAATATTTGTTTCCCAAAATACGGTAAAATATCATATCAAAAACATCTATTTGAAGATGGATGTGAAGAATCGCGTAGAAGCACGAAATAAAATTTCCGGTTAAGACTTACCTCAAATTCATAATTAAAATTATATTCTAAAATTTTTTGTATTTTTATTTTTGAATCTGTCAATTTCGAAATGACAAATTTTTTCTTTTTTGAAAAAAATGTCAATTTTTACAAAAACTACCCAATCGGGTGGGAAATAATTCGGTTATTATCCGAATATTTGCAGAAAGATATTTACAAATGAGTTCGGAGCGGAAATATAATTTATCTAAAACCGAGTTAAAAATAATTGCATTATTAGAAAAAGGTTTAACAAATAAATCAATTTCCGAAAAATGTGAAATTTCCGAAAATACCGTAAAATTTCATCTGAAAAATATCTATAAAAAATTAGGTGTACACAGTCGCTTGCAAGCAATACATCAAATACACAAAAACAATTTATTTAATTAACTAAAAAAAGTAACATGAAAACAATCTCAAAAATTAAGTACGGAATTATTTTGGCATTATTTGCATTTTTTGTATCCTGTGAAGGTCCTATGGGTCCTGCCGGTCCCGCAGGTGCCGACGGAAAAGACGGGACAAACGGTATCGACGGTGTTGACGGAACCGACGGGCAAGACGGTAATGCCAATGTAATCGCCTCGGCTTGGATTACGCCGACTTGGTCGGCAACAAATGCTGTTTACGGTGAATTTACGGCAGATGAAGCAGCAATTACAACTGATTTTATGAATACCGGAGTCGTATTATCTTATACCGATTGGATGGGAGCCGGACAATTTATTTATGCTTTGCCCTATACTTTTCAGGACGGAGGAACGGTGAGTGTGAATTTTAATATGCAAGCCGGTAAAATAAGATGGTGGTTTAGTGCCGACCATAATTATACGCCCAATGCGGGAGCTAAATTCAGGTATGTGTTGATTCCTGCTTCAACCTCAAGCAAATCCGCAAATTCTAAACAAGCAATTTTATATAATTTAGACAAAGCCGGTGTTGATGTTAACAATTATTACGATGTTTGTGCTTATTTCGGTATTGAACCGTAAAAACAAACACT
>CAMZKI010000149.1 GCA_947311125.1 uncultured Chlorobiota bacterium | reverse complement strand
TAAAATCTGTTTTTGTTGATAATATGATATTTGCCTACTTTTTAGGTATGTGTTCATATCTTGCCGTGTCAAAAACAGTTAATACAGCAACCGGGCTTGGAATCGCCGTGATATTTGTTTTAGGAATAACGGTTCCTGTTAACTGGCTGTTAGAAAACTATATCCTGAAAGAAGGTGCATTAACTTGGCTGCTGGGAGATTCGGCAACGAATATTGATTTAAGTTTCCTAAGTTTCATTATGTTTATTGCCGTTATAGCATCAATGGTTCAGCTTGTAGAAATGATTGTAGAAAAGTTTGCTCCGGCACTATATTCCTCATTAGGAATATTTCTTCCTCTTATTGCGGTAAACTGTGCAATTCTTGGAGGAGCGTTGTTTATGCAGGAAAGAGAATATGCATCAATAGGAGAGGCTACAGTATTCGGACTCGGCTCCGGTATCGGTTGGTTTCTGGCAATCGTAGGTATTGCGGCAATAAGAGAGAAAATAAGATACTCAAACGTTCCGGCTCCTTTAAGAGGCATAGGCATTACATTTATTGCAACAGGTTTAATGGGAATAGCCTTTATGACCTTTATGGGAATAAAATTATAACAAACTTTAAATAATAATATTTTTCAAATATGTTTATATCAGCAGTTCAGCAATCGATTACTGAAATCATAACAATAAGTGTTATCGCATTTTTGATTATAATACTTCTCTTAGTTTTGATATTACTTTTTGCTAAATCTAAGCTTTTACCTTCGGGAGAAGTAAAAATTAATATCAACAATGACGAAGAGCATCTTATTACAGTATCTCCCGGAAGTACTCTGTTATCAACACTTCAAAGTAATAAAATACTCTTACCGTCGGCTTGCGGAGGAGGAGGAACCTGCGGTATGTGCGAATGTGAAGTATTAGAAGGCGGCGGAGAAATCCTTCCGACGGAAAAACCGTTTTTTACAAGAAAAGAAATAAAAGAACACAAACGTCTTGCCTGCCAGGTAAAAGTTAAAGAAGACATGAAAATTCAAATTCCTAAAGAAATAATGGGAATTAAAAAATGGGAATGCGAAGTTATTTCAAACAAAAATGTGGCAACATTTATTAAAGAGTTCATCGTTAAACTTCCGGAAGGAGAAAACCTTGACTTTCGCTCGGGCGGATATATACAAATAGACGTACCTAAAGTTACTGTACATTTTAAAGATTTTGATATTGAAGAAGAATACAGGGAAGATTGGGATAAGTTTAAAATGTGGGATTTAACAATGAAAAACACAGAGGAAACTTATCGGGCATATTCTATGGCAAACCACCCCGCAGAAGGAAATATAATAATGCTGAATATAAGAATAGCAACTCCGCCGTGGGATAAAGCTAAGGGAACATTTATGAATGTTAATCCCGGTATTTGCTCCTCCTATATATTTTCAAAAAAACCGGGAGATAAAGTAACAATTTCAGGACCTTACGGCGAATTCTTTATAAAAGATACAGACAACGAAATGATGTTTATAGGCGGAGGTGCAGGAATGGCTCCTATGCGGTCTCATATTTTTGACCAGTTTAAAACAAAAAAAACAAAGCGTAAAGCAACGTTTTGGTACGGAGCCCGTTCTTTACGAGAAGTTTTTTATAAAGAAGATTTTGATGAAATTGCAGCTGAAAATGAAAATTTTGAATGGCATCTTGCATTGTCTGAACCGTTAGAAAGTGATAACTGGACAGGTCCTACCGGATTTATACATCAGGTAATTTATGATATGTATCTTAAAAATCACGAAGAGCCGGAAGAAATAGAATATTATCTTTGCGGACCGCCGATGATGAATGCCGCAGTAGAAAAAATGTTGTTTGATCTTGGTGTTCCGGAAGAAAATATAATGTTTGATGATTTCGGAGGATAGGAAAAAAGTATAACAAACAGCAAGCACAAAAAGGTCTTTTCCTGTTAAAAAGCGAAAAGACCTTTCTTCTTTTTTCATTTTTTCCAGGAAAAGATTAAAGTTTTTGTTTCGGTAATTTATAAAAACAAAAAACCCTGTTAATTGTCAAACTAACGAGGGTTTTATTTCAAATTTGCTGACCCACCAGGACTCGAACCTAGAACGGATGGACCAAAACCATCTGTGTTACCATTACACCATGGGTCACTATTTTGAGGATGCAAATTTATTATATTTTTTTATGTTTGTGCAAATTTTTATCAAATTATTTAAAAAAAGTTTAAATTTACAATTAAACTAATCGTCTGTATAAAAATGACACAAATTCTTCTCTCATTAGGCAGCAACAAAGGAGACAGGTTGAGTAATATTAATAAAGCTGTCGAAAGTATCAGTAACTGTATAGGAAAAATAGTTGGTATTTCTGACGTTTTTGAAACAAAATCCTGGGGATATGACGATTTTGATTACTTAAACTCGGTCGTTATACTAAAAACAATACTGTCTCCAAAAGAACTGCTTGCAGAAACACAGCGTATAGAAAAAGAATTAGGCAGAAAAACAAAGTCATATAAACAAGGAGAAAACGTTATTTACCAAGCTCGAGAAATTGATATAGATATTTTGTTCTTCGGAGATGAAATTATTAAGTCCCCAAACCTTACAATCCCCCACCCTCTGCTTCATCTCAGAAGTTTTGTATTAGAACCGTTAATGCAGGTCGCACCCGGTTTTATTCATCCGGTTTTTAATCTTTCGATTAAAGAATTAGAACAAAACAATAATCAGTTGCGACAAGATTTATGACATCCCTTAAAAAAATATATTCGCTTATTTTTGTATTTTTTTTGCTAAAAAATAAAAAACTACTTTTGCACTTAATTTTAACCATAATTTTATCCTTTTGAACTTTGCATTATTTACGGCAAAACGAATAACTTTTTCGCAGACAAATACAAAAAGAATGTCTGCCTCTGTGCTCAATATTGCAGTCAGTGTTGTAGCCGTCGGTATTGCCGTTATGATTATTACCGTTTCTGTCGTAACGGGATTTAAAAACAGTGTTTATAAAAAAATCATTGGTTTTCAGGCACATATCACAATAAAAAACAGAGATATAAACGAAACTTACGAAACCCTTCCCGTAAGCAAAAAACAGCCTTTTTATCCGAGTATTACAAAAATAAGAGGCATAAACCATATTCAAATATATGCAACAAAGCCCGGCATTATAAAAACAAGATCCGAAGTTCAAGGCATAATACTAAAAGGTGTGGGTAATGATTATAATTGGAACTTTTTAAAAGAAAATCTGATTGAAGGAAGAGTCCCTGATATTTTTGCCGATAAAAAAACAAATGATATCCTTATTTCTGAAAAAACAGCAAGTTTACTAAATTATAAAACAGGCGACAACGTTGATATTTTCTTTATTCAAAATCCGCCGAAAGCACGACGTTTTAAAGTTTGCGGTATATACAAAACCGGAATGCAGGAGCTTGACAAAATGATTGCCGTTTGCGATATCAGACAAATTCAAAAAATAAACGGCTGGAACAAAGACCAAATAAGCGGTTTTGAAGTTTTTATCGATGATTTTGTTAGCCCCGAAGAAATGACAGAAAAGGTACAGGATGAAGTAGCTTCGGTAATAAACGAAGACGGAAGTATGCTAAAAGTCAGTAATTACCTTCGTGATAATGCTTTTATTGTGCAATGGCTTAAACTTTCCGATACAAATGTTGTTGTAATACTTACCCTTATGATAATTGTTTCTGTTTTGAGTATGATAGCCGCACTACTGACAATAATTCTCGAACGCACATCTATGATAGGTGTTTTAAAAGCTCTCGGTGCCGATAACTCTAAAATTATTAAAATCTTTTTATACAATGGTGCTTTTCTTATTTTAAAAGGATTAATAATCGGCAATATATTGAGCATCGGTATTTTATTGTTGCAGCGATTTTTTAAACTCATTCCGCTTAATC
>CAMZKI010000148.1 GCA_947311125.1 uncultured Chlorobiota bacterium | reverse complement strand
ACTGTCATTTCCGTAGAAATCGACTAACGAATCCGGGTCTAAATATATTTTTTTTTCAATCATTAAGTAATAATTTTGCGTTTACAAAGTAAATATTTTTTTATTAAATTTTAAATTTGCCTGTAATCACATTAATATCAGACCGAAAAACCGATGATTTCTTTATCGGAAGATTGAAAGGAAAAATACTGAGTGCCTGTAACAACGTTCATATTATTGATTTAGCTCATAACATAGGATACCACAGTATTCCTCGTGCCGCCTTTATTTTAAAAAACAGTTGGAGAGATTTTCCCGAAAAAACAATTCATTTAGTAGGTGTGGACAGCGAATGTAACGGTAAACGAAAACATTTAATAGCAGAAGTCTACAATCAATATTTTATAGTTTCCGATAACGGAATTTTAAGCCTCATTTTCGAACCTGAAGAAATAACACGCATAATAAAAATAGATTTATGTAACGAAAGCGAAAAAATGATACCCGCATTATTTTCTTTTGCCGAAAAAGCCGTTATGATAATATCGGGAAAAGACATTGAAGAGTTCGGAAAAAAAACAACCGAAATAAAAAAACTTATATCAATAAAACCTATTTGCGGAAACTCTCACATTGTCGGCAGTTTGGTATATTCAGACAGCTACGGAAATGCAATTTCAAATATTTCGTTTGATTTGTTTCGCGAAACGGCAAGGGGCAGGTCTTATAAAATATTTGCCGGAACAACGGGGTATTCGATAGATAAAATATCCGTAAGGTATCAAGATGTGGAAGAAGGAGACCTGACCGCAGTTTTCAATTCTCTCGGGCTGCTTGAAATCGCTATGAATAAAGGAAACCTGGTTGAGATGCTTAATTTTGACGATAATACAAAAATAAGAATCGAATTTTATGATTAACAGGATAGTAAAAATGGTTTTCCGTAAGGAAAATATTAAGGATTTCATACACTTTACTGCAGAAATTAAGGAAATAATAAAAAAATCGGAAGGTTGCCTTCATCTGAATATTTTACAAGATAAAAATAAACCGGAAGTATTTTTTACTTACAGTTGCTGGAAATCTGAAAGCGATTTGAATAACTATAGAAATTCTGATTTTTTTAAAAATATTTGGCCTAAAACCAAAGAATGGTTTGCTGAAAAGCCGATGGCTTGGAGCACTCAATCAGTTCACAGAGACGGAAGTATTAACTCTATGCCGGAAAAAATAACGGCATTTGAGCGAATACTTGAAATTATGGACGAACTGAGAGATAAATGCCCTTGGGATAAAGAACAAACTAACAAAACTTTACGAAGCCTGACTTTAGAAGAGGCATACGAGCTTGCCGATGCTGTTTTGGAAAATAATACCGATAACATTAAAAAAGAACTCGGAGACTTATTTTTACACATTATTTTTTATTCCAAAATAGCAGAAGAAAAGCTGGATTTTGATATTGCCGATGTTATTAATTCGTTGGCTGATAAGTTGATATACCGGCATCCGCACGTTTTCGGAGATGCAGAGGTTACAGATAAAAACCAAGTTGCTGAGAACTGGGAAGAACTGAAACTAAAAGAAAAGCAAAACGGAAATAACAACTCTGTTCTCGGTGGTATTCCGGAGTCTTTACCTGCCGTTATAAAAGCGGTAAGAATACAGCAAAAAGCAAGAGGCGTAGGTTTTGACTGGGAAGAAAAAGAGCAGGTTTGGGATAAAGTAAAAGAAGAGCTAAGTGAATTTGAAAAGGAATTAAAATCAGGAAATATAAAAAAAACGGAAGAAGAACTCGGCGATGTTATGTTTGCTTTGATAAATGCTGCAAGGCTTTACGGTATAGACCCCGAAAGTGCTTTGGAACGAACAAACAGAAAATTTATAAAACGCTTTAATTACCTTGAGGAAAAAACATTAAAATTAGGTATATCGTTAAAAGATATGTCTTTAGATGATATGGAAAAAATATGGCAGGAAGCCAAAAAAGATGAGAAATAAACGCTTTATTCCGGTTTTGATTTCAGGTGCAGATCCATTTGCGGGAAAGGAACGGTTATGTTATTTTCGATAAACTTTTTATTTATTATTTTTCTTATATCACTTTTTATTCTTTCAATGTAAAATCTGTTATTACTGTAAAAAAGAAGCTCAAAATCCAAAGACGAATTTCCGAAATCCGTAAAACGTGCTTCAAGAACATCCTGCTTTGTTACTTCCGGGTGTGATGCGGCACTTTCTTCTAATACTTTTGTAACAAGTTCAATATCACTCCCGTATGCAACTCCTACTTTTATGCTGAAAAGAGTCTTTTCGGCTTGATGACTCCAATTTATAACCTTGCTTGTAGTTATTAAAGAATTAGGGATTATAATAATAATTTGTCTTCTGTTAATCCCTTTAGATGCCCGCAGTCCTATTTCTTTTATTACAACAATGTCTCCGTCAATCTCTAAAACATCATCAACTTTAACAGACTGTTCAAAAAGAAGTATGATACCGGACAGAATGTCATTAAATGTCTGCTGAAGTCCTAAACCGACACCTACAAGTAATGCCGCAGAACCGGCAATAAGCAGAGTAACTTTCACTCCTATAAGTTCCAGCATAGACGCTGCGGCAATAACCCAAATAATATACTTTATAAGTTGCAGCAGCGCAAAAGAACTGCCTCTGTCAAGTTTTTTTTGCTTTGTTTTATGAAAAACAGCTTTCCTTATTAACCACAGTATCAATTTGGTAACCAGAAAAATAACAAGAATTCCGACTATTTCAAAAACAGTAAGAGAATATTCGTTAAAATGAAATAATTCAAACTCAAAAATCTCTTTTAATGTTTCCATTTACTGCAAAAATTTATAAAAACATTAAATCTGTAATTTTTTCAATATCGTTATCGGATAATTCGTAATTACTTCCTGATACCTTATTCTGTTTCATAACTTCTCTTATTTGCTCTTTTTCGCTTATGTCAAAACCTTCGGTTTTCAGACTTACGGGACAGTTGAGAGACAAAAAGAAATCTTCGATTTTACCGATAAATTTGTCAATATCTTCAGTGTCAAACAATAATTTTGACAGAGTTTTCAGTCTTTCAGGTATACTTTCTTTCTGCAGTTTAAACCAAGCAGGATATGCAACTGACAGGCTTGCTCCGTGCGGCATATCATAAAGCAGAGATAAAATGTGTCCGACAGAATGAACACCCCAGTCTCCGCCCGTTTTTCCGTAGGCGGTTATTCCGTTCAAGGCACATGTCGACTGCAGTAAAATATTTGCTCTGTATTCATAATTATCAGGCTCTTCAAGAACAAGAGGGGCAAAATACATTGCTTCTTTTATAATTGAGGCTGAAAATCTGTCGGCAAGAGGTGAATTTCCGTTGCCGAAAAAGTTTTCAAGTGCGTGAGCTATTATGTCAACAATTCCGTAGGCAGTATAATCCGGCGGAACGGTATAAGTAAATTCAGGGTTCAGAAAAGAATGTTTCGGAAAAGACAGAGGCGGATAGCCGAAACCCAATTTTTCCTTTGTTTTATTATTTTGAATTACAGAAAAAGCGTTCATTTCTGTTCCTGTAGCAGCTAAAGTTAATATTGTAACAAGAGGCAGGGCTTTTTTCGGTTCCGATTTGTATTTAACGACATCCCAGGGTGTAAGGTTTTCCGGAATACATAAGGCTGTTGCTTTTGCAGAATCGATTACGCTGCCGCCCCCGAGGGCTAAAATAACATCAACTTTGTTTTCTATGCCTTTTTTTACGGCTTTTTCAACATCTTCAACAACGGGATTCGGCTTTATTCCCGAATATTCCGTAATCTCAAAACCTGAAGTTTCAAGTAAATTCTTTATTATCTCATAATACCCGTGTTTTATTACGGAACCTTTTCCGTACATTAAAAATACTTTTTTTCCGTATTTTGAAACTACATCGGGTAAATCTTTTATTATATTATTGCCGAAATGGATTACGGTAGGATTATTTATTGTAAAATTATTCATAGTTATTAATTTTATTGTTAAAATCGTAAAGCACAACAGCTGCAGCAGTTGCAACATTTACAGATGTATTTACGCCCGACATCGGTAAATGGACAGAAACATCGGACAGTTTAATAATATCATCGGAAACACCGCTTCTTTCAGAGCCTGCGATCAGGCACAGAGGCAACTTCGGTATATATTTAATATAATTTATGCTTTT
>CAMZKI010000147.1 GCA_947311125.1 uncultured Chlorobiota bacterium | reverse complement strand
GAAAAAGAATACAAAGGAAAGAAAAAGTAATCTGTTCATAGTTTTTTAATTAAAAATGGGCTCTGAATATTAATTTTTTGTTAGTTTAATTAAAATATTAAAAAACATTAACTATTTTCTGAAGACTCGTTATGAAATTACAATAATTATTTTTTACTTACAAATTTATAATTCAGAATTCAAGCCACTAATGCAACTTTTTCTTTTGTTAATAATTTAATTATACAACTCAATTTTTCCCTTTCAACTAATAAGCCCAATTCGGAAAAACGCCTATATCAATACCGAAAACATATTGCCCCCAATAATACATCGCTAAACTTACTATCAGCACGCCAACCATATTCAGAATAATTCCCGTTCGCATCATATCTTTAATACGAATTTTGTTTGTACCGAAAATTACGGCATTCGGCGGCGTGGCAACCGGCAGCATAAATGCCAGAGATGCCGCAAGCGTAGCCGTAATCATCAGCAATAAAGGGTTAATTTTTAAAGATAATGACAAACTTGCAAGTATCGGCAAAATCATTTGTGTTGATGCCGTATTTGAAGTTAATTCCGTAAGGAAAGACATAAAAAGGGCAATAACAAAAATAATAATAAACGGATTAACACCCGCCAAAACAGTAAGTTGTGTTCCGAGATATTCGGTTAAACCGGAAACTTTAAACGCTTTCGCCAAAGCAAAGCCGCCGCCGAAAAGCAAAATGATATGCCAAGGCAATTTTGCAAAAATTTCATTATCTAAAATACGTTTCTTTTTTTCTGATTTTGAAGGAATTACAAACAAAACAGAGGCAACAAAAACGGCAACTGTTCCGTCGTTCAGATATTTCGGATTTTTAAATAAAGATGCCCAGCCGGGAATATTAAAACCGAAATTAAATCCGCTTCTGAAAATCCACAGAAATGCTAAAACAACAAATGCCGTAAAAACAACTTTTTCCTCGTAACTTGCTTTTCCGAGTTGTCGGTATTGTTCTCGAAACAATGTATTTCCTTTTATACCCGAACTTTCTGCCGGCTTAAATTTAAAATATAAAATTAGCCAAACGGCAATAATCATAACAAGCGAAACGGGTAAAGCAAAAATAAACCATTGCGAAAATGTTATTTCCGGTGCATCGGGAAAATTTAAAGCGAATATTTTCGTAAATGCCAAATTGGGCGGTGTTCCTATCAGTGTGGCAATTCCGCCGACCGAAGCTCCGTAGGCAATGCTTAACAGCAAACCGATTGAAACTTTTTTTGCATCTTCGGGTTTCAGATATTCAGTAAATTTATATATCAACGACATTGCAACCGGCACCATCATCATTGCCGTTGCGGTGTTCGACATCCACATAGACAAAAAAGCCGTTGCCGCCATAAATCCGAACAAAATTTTTCCGTATCCGCTGCCGGTCATCGACATAATTTTCAATGCAATGCGTTTGTGCAAATTGTGTTTTTCCATTGCCAATGCCACCAAAAAACCGCCTATGAACAAAAAAATTATGCTGTTAAAATATTCCGACGACACTTCTTTTCCGTTCATAACCCCGAAAGCGGGAAACAGCACAACCGGCAGAAGTGCCGTAACGGCAACGGGAACGGCTTCTGTAATCCACCAAACAGCCATCCATACGGCAACGGCAAACGTAGCGGTAATTTCCGGTTTTTGCGGGTCTAAATCGGCAAAGGTTAAAATCAATACAGCTAATAAAATACCCGTTATTAACCCAATTGTTTTTGGGGGATTATTTTTTGATTTTTTCGGTTTATTTCGTTTTGCATTCACTTAATAATATCTCTGCGATATTCATTTATTTCTGTCATTCAACAATTGTCATTTCATTAATTAAACGAGTATTCCCCGCAAATTTGTCAATTATAAAAAGGATATAACGAATATCAAGAGTAATATTTCTGCACATTTCGGGGTCATACATTATATCACTCATAGTCCCTTCCCAGTTGCGATCGAAGTTTACGCCTATAAGTTCGCCGTTTGCATTAATAACAGGGCTGCCGGAATTTCCTCCCGTTGTATGATTTGACGCAATAAAACAAACATGCATTTCACCGTTTTCTCCGTATTTCCCGTAATCTTTTTTTTCATACAATTCTTTCAGTTTTCCGGGAACTTTATAGTCGTAAATATCCGGATTATCCTTTTCGATAACACCTTTTAAAGTTGTGTAATATTCGTATTCAACACCGTCTCTCGGCTCATAAGTATCAATATTCCCGTAAGCTACGCGAAGCGTAAAATTAGCATCAGGATAGAAAACCCTGTTTGTATCGGCAGACATTAATGCTTTCATATAAAGCCTGTTAAGCTTATTTAATTCATTTGTGTATTTTTCTGTATTATTGGCAATTTTAGTATAATATACATTTATGAAATCGTAAAAAAAGTTATATCCCGGAGTATTTTTAATTTTCTCCGAACTTTCGGAACCGTAACTGTATTTTTCAATAAAATCATTAAATTTATCTTCGTTAAGATAAAATGTTTTATCAAAATACAAATCAGCAAATGTATCTAATGCTGTATCATAATCAATATCTAAATTTTCTAAAGGTTTTATAAAATTAAATATCTCGGGCTGAAAATCTTTTCCCGCATTTCTATAATATAATTTTACTAAACTTTTAAAAATTTTAATATCCGTATCGCGATTATAATCTTTAAAAAATTTCT
>CAMZKI010000146.1 GCA_947311125.1 uncultured Chlorobiota bacterium | reverse complement strand
CTATAAGAATTATTTTATCAGACCAATTGTATTCCGAATTATTTTTTGCAAATTCCAAACCTGTCTGTATTTAATTTATAATTCTTCTTGCTCCGAGAACTCTTTCTTTATAAAAGCGGGACAGTTAAATTTATTCATGCATCATCTTCAAGAGGAGTGGTTATTTCCGATTTAAGCGTAAGCTATTATAAAGAAAGAGTTCTCGGAGCAAGAAGAATTATAAATTAAATACAGACAGGTTTGGAATTTGCAAAAAATAATTCGGAATACAATTGGTCTGATAAAATAATTCTTATAGCAGAAGATGAGATTATGAACTATCTATATCTTGAGGAAGCTTTGCGAGAAACTAAAGCCGAAGTTGTATGGTGTAAAAACGGGAAAGATGCCGTGGATAAGGTGGTTAAAGAAAAAATAAGATTTAACGTTGTTCTTATGGACATAAAAATGCCCCTGATGAACGGCTATGATGCTACAAAACTGATTAAAAAGTTTGCACCTAAAATACCGGTTATAATACAAACAGCATATGCAATGCAGAAAGAAAAAGCAAAAGGCTATGAAGCGGGGTGTAACGAATATCTCGAAAAACCCGTAAAACAGGACAGACTGCTTTCGACTATAAGCAAATATATAATATAAATTAAACAAAGTTATGAGATACTTAAGACCTGCAATTTTAATATTTGCAATTATTTTTTCAAATACCGTTTCGGCTCAAAAAGCGAATGATACTTCCGACGGCTATGTCTTTAAAGAAGATTTTAGGTTGCCGGTAACAAGTGTTAAAAATCAATACCGCTCCGGAACATGTTGGAGTTTTTCCGGTCTTTCTTTTTTAGAATCAGAGATACTGCGAAAAAGGAAAGATACCGTGAACCTATCCGAAATGTTTGTGGTAAACCGCTGCTATAAAGATAAAGCAAGATTATATGTCAGAATGCAGGGACATATTAATTTCGGCGGCGGAGGTGCTTTTCACGACAATATCTGCATTTTTAAAAAATACGGACTGGTTCCCGAAAGTGCTTATGCCGGATTAAATTACGGAACAAAAAAACATGTTCACGGAGAATTTGACGAGGTTTTAAAAGATTTTGTTGACGGCGTAATTAAAAACAAAAACAAAACCATTACACCCGCTTGGGGAAAAGCATTCGATGCAATTGTAGATACATATCTCGGAGAACTTCCGAAAAAATTTAAATATAAAGGAAAAGAATATACTCCTCGCAGCTTTGCCGATGAATATTGCGGCTTAAACCCCGATGATTATGTTGAAATTACGTCTTTTACACATCATCCTTTTTATGAAAAATTCATATTGGAAGTTCCTGACAATTGGTTGTCGAAAAAGGTTTACAACATCCCTCTTAACGAATTTGAAGAGGTCATAGATAACTCTCTTAAAAACGGGTACACTGTTGCCTGGGCTGCAGATGTAAGCCATAAAGGGTTTATGTATAATAAAGGTGTTGCCGTTATTCCGGAAACAGATATTGAAAATTTAAACGATTTGGAAAAAGCAAAATGGGAAAAGTTAACCGAAAAAGAAAGACAAAAACAAATTTATTCCGAAAAAGGCCCCGTTCAGGAAAAGAAAATTACACAAAAATTGCGTCAGGAAAAGTTTGACAGCCAAGAAACTACTGATGATCACGGGATGCATATTGTAGGCATTGCACACGATCAAAACGGGACAAAATACTATATCGTTAAAAATTCGTGGGGGACAAATTCAAAATATAAAGGATACTTTTATGCCTCAAGAGCTTTTGTTTTATTGCAAACCACCAATATTATGGTAAATAAAAACGGTATTCCTAAAAGTGTCATAAAAAAATTGGGTTTGTAACTTATACTAAAATACTGCTTTTGCCAAAGCTCAAAACTTTGGCAAAGCTTTTTATAAAAAGACAATGAAAATAAGAACCGGCATCGGTTACGATGTACATAAATTGGCAGAAGGGAGAATTTTAACCGTGGGAGGTATTAAAATTCCGCATACAAAAGGCAGTCTTGGGCATTCTGACGGCGATGTTCTTATTCATGCAATTTGCGATGCTTTGCTCGGTGCGGCAAATTTGCGGGATGTAGGCTTTCACTTTCCGGATACTTCCGATAAATATAAAGGTATTGACAGTAAAATTCTATTGAAAGAAGTTGTAAAAAAAATAAAAGAAAAGGAGTTTGAAATAGGTAATATTGACAGTATAATCGCTCTTCAAAAACCAAAGGTCAAAAATTATATTCCTAAAATGAAAAAAATACTTGCTGAAACAATGCAAATCCCCGAAGAAGATATTTCCGTTAAAGCAACGACTACGGAGAAACTCGGATTTGTGGGCAGGGAGGACGGAATATCGGCTTATGCCTCAGTATTGATAATAAAACACTGAAAAAACTATTGTTTTCTGAAAATATCCTTTCTTAAATTCTCAAAACCGTCGAAAGCAAACCTGTTTGATAGTGTAATTGTAAGAACCGCGTTTAAAACGGCTGACGAGAAAATGGTTATAAGAAGCATAATCTGATATTTAACGGCAACATTCGGGTTGCTGCCTCCGAGAATTTGACCTGTCATCATTCCGGGCAAAGAAATCAAGCCCATAACCGCCGTTGTTGCAATCATAGGATTAAAAGCCAGTCGTAAAGCATCTCGCATAAACGGCTGCAAAGCTTCTTTTTTTGTTGCACCGTTTGCCAAATATTGATGATAATAATTTTCTTCTTCATCAATACGCTTATAAAAAGCATCAAGGGCAATTACAACATTTTTTAACGTATTACCCAACAACATACCTGTTACCGGAATAAAATATCTTGCATCAAAGACATTCTCTAATTTTACCACAAACCCCAAAAAATAAGCATCGGTAACAGCAATACTTATTAAACCGGACAGAACTACGGGTATAAAAAAGAGTTTAAACCTTAACCCGCTTCTGATAATTATTGTGTAAGAAGCTATGATACTCATTATCACAACCCATAAAATATTAACCGTAATACTGTTGAGTTTAAAAATATACTCTAAATAAACACCCACAAGCAACAATTGGATTGTCATTCTTACGGTTGCAATCAAAGTATCCTTAACAAGTCCTGTTTTGTAATACCAAAGTACAAAAACAGGGATAAGCATTAGTGCATACCCCGTGAATAACTCAAAATAATTTATGTCAATAACATTTTCCATTTTGTTTATTTCAGTTCAATAACTTTGTCCGATTTTCTAATCCAATAATCATCATGAGTCGCAGCAATAACCGTAAGTTCTTTTTGAGACAACACAAAATCCGTAATATCTCTTTTAACCTGTTCGTCCAAGGCAGAAGTCGGTTCGTCTGCCAGCAGTAACGGTTTTTTTAATAACAGGCAACTCGCAAGCAATATTCTTTGCTTTTGTCCGCCGGAAATATTTTTAACTCTTTTATTCATCAAAGAATAGTCTAAGTGCAATGTTGAAAAAACAGCTTTTATTTCTTTTTCGCTTGGTTTTTTATGTTTATTTACCGCAAAGCTGAAAGGGCGGAAAAAAAGCTCTTCAACATTTCGCTCTTTCGTTGAGGTATCTTGCGAAAGCCACGCAATATCTTTTCTTATCTCATTGATGTTTTCCGGGTTTAACTCCTTATTAAAAACATAAACCCTTCCCTTATAATCAGTTGTAAAACCTGACAGAATATTCAACAGTGTGGTTTTTCCCTTACCGGATTCTCCGATTACGGCAACTTTCTCTCCCCTTTTTATATTTAAAGAAAAATCGTTAAAGATTACCTTTCCGTCAAAACTTAAATATAAATGTCTTATCTCTGTCATTTGTATCTTTTTTGCAAAGGAAAAAATATTTATTCTGATTTTTCCTAAAAAACAAGAAAGTTTTTAACAAAAATACTTGACACGCATAATAAATTTTGTATATTTGCAATGCACGCATAATAATTTTGCTATGAACCTTAAAGATACCGTTGACTTTCACATAAAAGGAACTTGGCATACCTTAACCAAAATGTATAACCGATTAGCTGCCAAACACGAAATTTCACAAACAGTTGCATACATCCTGGTTCATATCGACAAAGAAGGAACTCCGGCAACAATCATAGCTCAAAGACTCGGTATGGAGGCAACAAGTTTAAGCCGTGTAATTAAAAACATGGAAGATAAGGCGTTTATTTTCAAGAAAGTAGATGAACAAGATAAACGTGTTATGAAAATTTTCCTAACCGAAAAAGGTATTGAAAAAAGAAAGCTGGTTAAAAAAATCCTGATTGATTTCAATAAAAAAATTCTTGAAAAAATTTCAAAAGAAGATATAGATATTTTCTACAGAGTGATAGACACAATAAATGAATTGGCAAATAATGAAAAACAGTAAAAGCCTAAGATGCGAAACTTTGCTGTTGTGCCGTAAAATCGGTATACTGAAGACAAACACAATAATTAAATAAATAATAACTAATATTTCATAATCATGACAAGAAGAATCAGAAAAGTAGCAGTTCTCGGCTCCGGAGTAATGGGTTCCGGAATCGCTTGTCACTTTGCGAATATCGGTCTCGAAGTTTTACTTATTGACATCGTGCCTCGCGAACTGACAGAAGCTGAAAAAGCAAAAGGATTGACACTGCAAGACAAAATTGTGAGAAATCGCATCGTAAATGATGCTTTAAAAGCTGCACTAAAGTCAAAACCGTCACCCATTTATAAACAAGAATTTGCAAAACGCATCACAACAGGTAACTTCGACGATGACCTTAAAGACATCGCAACTTGCGATTGGGTTATTGAAGTTGTTATCGAACGCCTCGACATTAAGCAACAAGTGTTTGCAAATGTTGAAAAATTCCGAAAAAAAGGAACTCTCATCACAACAAACACATCGGGTATTTCAATCGAAAAAATGATTGAAGGACGAAGCGAAGATTTCCAAAAACATTTCTGCGGGACACATTTTTTTAATCCCCCGCGATATTTGAAATTGTTTGAAATTATACCTTCCTCAAAAACCGCCCCCGAAGTTATCAAATTTCTCGGCGATTATGCTCGACGATTTCTCGGAAAAACCACCGTTCATGCTAAAGATACACCGGCATTTATCGCAAATCGAATCGGAACGTTTTCGATAATGTATCTTTTCAACAATGTGAAAAAATACGGACTGAATATTACCGAAATTGACAAACTGACAGGAACACTTATCGGACGAGCAAAATCGGCAACTTTCAGAACTGCCGACGTTGTAGGGCTCGACACGCTTGTGCATGTGGCAAACGGAATAAAAGAGAATACAAACGATGAAGGAAACGAGTTTTTTGCTGTACCGGACTACATTCAAAAAATGTTAGAGAACGGTTGGCTCGGGTCAAAAACAAAAAAGGGTTTCTCAACAAAAGTGATGGTCGAAGGAAAAAAAACATTTCCGACACTCGACTTTGAAACAATGGAATACACCCTTGACCCGAAACCGAAATTTAAAGCCCTTGAAAAAACAAAAGGAGTTGATGATATCGGAAAACGTATCGCAATACTAATGTCCGATAAAGATAAAGTTGGTGAGTTTATGCGAGATAACTTCTACGCCTTATTTTGGTACTCATCAAATCGTATTCCTGAAATTACTGATGCTCTTTACAAGGTTGACGATGCTCTAAATGCCGGTTTCGGATGGAAACTCGGACCTTTTGCAACTTGGGATGCCGCAGGTGTTGAAGAAACCGTTAAAGCAATGGAAGAAGCCGGCAGAAAACCTGCTCAATGGGTTTACGATATGCTCGAAAGCGGTGCAAAATCGTTTTACAAAATTGAAAGCGGACGAAAATTATATTATGATATTCCGACAAAATCATACAAAGTAATTCCGGGCAGCGAAGATATTATTTCGCTTGATATTTTGCGTGAAACAAATGTTTTATTCAAAAATGAAGAAGCTACAATTTTTGATATCGGCGACGGTGTTCTTAATGTAGAATTTCATTCAAAAATGAACGTTATCGGAGCAGGAACCTTACAAGCATTAAATAAAGCTATTGACTTGGCTGAAGCTGATTATAAGGCGGTTATCGTGCATAATGAAGCCGATCATTTTTCTGCCGGAGCAAATGTGGGTATGATATTTATGATGGCAGTGGAACAAGAATGGGATGAGCTTAATTATGCCGTACAAATGTTTCAAAACACTATGATGCGACTGCGTTATTCTTCAATTCCCGTAATTGCTTGTCCGCACGGAATGGCACT
>CAMZKI010000145.1 GCA_947311125.1 uncultured Chlorobiota bacterium | reverse complement strand
TGAACACGCATTGAAAAATGCTATTCCGGAGATTAAAGAGGTTGTTGCCGTTTAATTTTTATTCGACAGAAACTTTCGTAAAAAATCTTTCGTGAAAAGAGTTTTTCCTTTTTTATTCAGGTGTGATGCGTCTCCGAAATACCTGTCGGGGTAAAAATACAGAGAATCCGAAATGTTAAATGCAGGAAAAAGTTTCTGTCGAATAAAAATTAAACGGCAACAACCTCTTTAATCTCCGGAATAGCATTTTTCAATGCGTGTTCAACACCAAATTTCAGAGTTTGGACACTCATAGCGCAAGTTCCGCAAGCACCCGTAAGTTTCACAAAAACGGTATATTCGTCTGAAAAATCAACAAAATCAATATCTCCGCCGTCTGCCTGCAAATACGGCCTTACCAGCTCTAAGACCTCATTTATTCTTATAACATAGTTTTTCTTTTCTTTTTCCGTCATTTCTTTATTTGTGTTGTAATAAAAAAGCCGCTATGCTCCGCAACTTGCATTAGGGTCTATCTCGACTTTCTTTGTAGGCTCAAGGTTTGCATTTCTCTCTTCTATCTTCTCCGCAATATTTTTAGCCAAATCTCTGAAAGCTTTTCCTTCCGGAGAGTTATCATCTAACGCAAGCGGTGTTCCGGAGTCTCCGGATTCTCTTATTCCCTGAACAAGAGGAATTTGTCCGAGCAAAGGAATTTCCATCCTTTCTGCAAGTTCTTTAAGCCCGTCTTTTCCGAAGATATAGTATTTTTTATCCGGTAATTCTTTCGGTGTAAACCAGGCCATATTTTCAATAAATCCTATAATCGGAACCTCTATTTTTTCAGCTCTGAACATTCCGACCCCTCTGAGAGCATCGGCAAGTGCAACTTGTTGCGGAGTGCTGACAATAACAGCTGCCGTTACAGGCATGGCCTGAACAATTGTAAGATGTATGTCTCCGGTTCCGGGAGGTAAGTCCATAATAAAATAATCCAAATCTCCCCAGTCTGTGTCTTTTACGAATTGGTTTATGGCACTTGTAGCCATTGCGCCTCTCCAAATTAAAGCATCTTCAGGTTTTACAAAAAACCCTATTGATAACATTTTTATTCCGTGTTTTTCTATCGGTATTATAACATCTTTCCCGTTTATCTTCTTTATTCCGGGAGTTTCACCTTCAACTCCCAGCATTTTAGGTATCGAAGGCCCGTAAACATCTGCATCAAGCAAGCCGACTTTTGCTCCTTGTTTTGCCAATGAAATTGCTAAATTTACAGAAACTGTTGATTTTCCTACGCCGCCTTTTCCCGAAGCTACAGCCAGTATATTTTTGACTCCGGGCAGAACTTGTTGGTCATCTGTTCTTCCGAAAGAAACTTTCATAACATCTATTTTCGGAGCAGACTTTATTTCAATTTCTAAGTTTTCGGATAATTCTGACTTCAAAACCTTAACACATGCTTTTTCTATTGATTTTGCAAAGGGATTTGTTTTGGGCAAGGACAAAGAAAACGTTATTTTGTTTTCTTCGGAACTAAGAGAGCCTATTGCATTTAAACTTATTAAATCTTTTCCTGTTTCCGGATCTTTCACCGCTGACAATATATTTAAAACTTTGTCTATACTGTATTTCATAATCTCTGTTTAATTTAATCTTAATAAAAACAAAGCACAAACATAACATTTAGATTCATTCTAAACAAGAAAATTAAAATATTTTTCGAAGAGGAGGTTTTAGGGATTTCTTTTTTAGTCTTTTTTTTGTTTAAACAGGAAGTCTTTTTCTTTTTTGCTCAGGCTTCCGTAACCTTTTTTTGATATTTTATCTAAGATTCTGTCAATTTCTTTTTGTGTGTCGGCTTTTTGTGAGTTGTAATCCCAGTCAGACGCAGGCTTAGGTCCGGAAAACTTATCCGTTCGGGATATCTTCATTCTGTGAGAAATACTGTTCTTTGAAGAAAAAACAGAAAAAATATTATTTAAAAAGTTATTAAATGCACGTGTTATATCTGTTCCTTTCTTCATCGAATAGCCAAACCACAACCCGAAAGCGGCACCTCCGATATGTGCCGTATGGGCAATTCCGTCAGATGCTGCAATCCCTCCTTTAAGATTTCCCAGCAAGCCCATAAAATCTAATAAAAAAGCGATTATACCGATATATTTTATTTTTACGGGACCTATAAAAATAAGGTTTATGATAAAGTCAGGTTTATAAACAACAACTGCAAAAACAACAGACATAACAGCTGCTGATGCCCCTAAAATCATTACTTGCTGCCCTGAGGGCAACAAATAGTTTATTCCGAGATGCAAAAATGCTCCTGCAAACCCTCCCATAAGATATACGGCAGACATCTGTTTGTCCGTAAAATACAGTAAAAACATTTTTCCGAACCAGAAAAGCCAAAGCATATTCATCAGCAAGTGCCAAAAACCTTCATGAACGAACATATATGTAAGCAAGGTCCACGGTCTTCTCAACAATGTTCCGAAATTACCGGGAACGCTTATATACCGAACTATTTCGGGAATAAAAAGAGATATAAAAAAAATAACAATAAAAACTCCGACATTAATAAAAATAAGTTTGGTCAGCATATTGCCCTTTCTGAATGTTTCTTTCAGTTCGTTTTGTATGTTACTCATTTTTGTTTTATTTTAATATTGACTAAAAAAGCCGCCACCCGAGTTTTTCTTTTTTTGCCAGAGCTTAACTAAAATAAACCCAAACAACATCCCGCCCAAATGTGCAAAATGTGCCACATTGTCATTCGGAGAGTTATTCAGTCCTGAAAATAACTCCAAAATACCGTATCCTATGACAAAATACTTGGCTTTTACGGGAACAGGGATAAACATAATATAAAGTTCCGTATTCGGAAACAACATGCCGAAAGCAAGCAGCAACCCAAACACAGCACCCGATGCTCCTACCGTCGGAATGTGGTACAGAAGGTTTAGTTGAGCTAAATTCGGATTAGTGTAATTTTTATAAGACGCTATTATCTCTGCACCTTGGTGCTTCACCATTTCTACTGCTTCGGGAGACAGTGCCGAGCTTATACTCAAAAATCTTAAGTATTCAACAAAGCTGTGCAGGACAACGGCTCCGAAGCCCGTTACAAAGTAATAAATAAAAAACCGCTTTGTTCCCCATATCCGCTCAAGAACCTGTCCGAACATCCATAACGCATACATATTGAAAAATATATGCATCAACCCGCCATGCATAAACATATGCGTAACAACCTGAAACGGCTTAAAAAGGTCTGATTTAAAAAAATAAAGCCCTAATATTTTATTCAAATCGATATTAAACATTACTGCAACAAGTTGTGAGAACAAAAACATTGCAGCATTTATTACTAAAATTACTCTTACCGCCGGCGGTATATTAGCTAAAAACCCTTGTCGTTGATACATATATTATAAAATTATATTTTTGCAATATTAGTAATTTTTCGGGAATCCGGACATAAAGAACTTTTTGTTAAATAAATTTTCATATTTTTACAAAAAAATCACAATCTTTTTCTTATGGGTTCTGTTCAGCAAAAAAATACAGTTTGGCGAGTCAGGGGAGCATATTTTTTATCTGTCATAAGTATAACAATGATACTTATTATGCTTGGATTTATAGCACTTATGCTTTTTAATGCGAAAAAGTTGTCAGATTATGCAAAAAAGAATATCGGTTTTACTGTTTTTATTCAAAACAATACAAAACCTTCGGAAATAAGCAGACTGAAAAATGCTTTAAATATAGCAGAATACAGCGTTTCGGCAGAATTTGTATCTAAAGAACAGGCAGCTTTAGAAATGAAAGAAGAACTAGGACGGGACTTTACCAAGGTTCTCGGTTATAACTCTTTACCAAACTCTATTGAAGTTAAATTAAAGCCGGAATATACATCGGAAGACAGTATAAGCGTTATAAAACAGCAACTGAAACATTTCCGGTTTATAAAAGATATTTACTATCAAAAATCTCTGGTTTCTTTCATCAATACAAATATTAAAAAATTAAGTGTGGTAGGACTGGTTATTTCCGTGTTTTTTTTAATGATAACCATAAACTTGATAAACAATACCGTCCGTTTGTCAATTTTTTCGAAGCGGCTGTTAATAAGAACAGCTCAACTTGTCGGTGCAACAAGAGGGTTTATACGGAGACCTTTTATCATAAAAAGTATTTTTTCCGGTATTATCAGTGCAGCAATATCCTCTTTAATTATTACTCTTACTGTTTTGGTTTTAAAAGAAAATTTCGGAGATATTATTACCCTTGAAGGAATTTTAGAAATAGATATTTTTATTTTTGCTTTCGGAATTATTATTACAGCTGTTTCCGGAAAATTTGCTGTTGACAAGTACCTGAACCTGAAAACCGATGATTTACACTTTGAATATTAAAAAAACAAATATTGTTTTAACTTTGCACACTAGAAATTTAATTTAGAACTATGAGAAAAAAAACCGGAAATACCGGCTTTGCTTTGGGCAAAAAAAATTATTATATGCTTGCCGGCGGCTTTATCGTAATAATACTGGGATTTATTCTTATGTCGGGAGGCGGCTCAGAAGACCCGAATGTTTTTAATGCAGATGAGCTTTTCAGTTTCAGAAGAATAGTGCTGGCTCCGATTATTATTTTGGCAGGTTTTGTTTTTGAAATTTACGCCATAATGAGAAAGCCTAAAGACGCAAAAGAAGATTAGAATAAATGAGCTGGACAGAAGCGTTTATAATTGCCGTTGTTGAAGGGATTACCGAGTTTTTGCCGGTGTCTTCAACCGGGCATATGATTATTACCGAAAAAATACTCGGTTTGCAAAGCAGCGAATTTACAAGCCTGTTTATTATTAATATCCAACTTGGAGCTATTTTGTCTGTTGTCGTTTTATACCGGAAGCGTTTTTTTAAAAGTTTGAAATTTTATTATGTCTTGTTTGTTGCATTCTTGCCTGCGGCAGTTTTCGGGCTGTTACTGGGAGATTATATTGACATACTACTCGAAAGCGTTACGGTTGTTGCAGTTTCTCTTATTATAGGAGGGATTTTTCTTTTGTTTGCAGACAAACTTTTTGCAAAAACATCCGAAAACCAGGATATCGGGTACAAAAAAGCTCTTTTTATCGGGTTTTTCCAGGTACTGGCAATGATTCCGGGAGTTTCTCGTTCTGCAGCAACAATTATCGGAGGGATGTCTCAAAAATTAACAAGAAAAACAGCTGCCGAATTTTCGTTTTTTTTAGCTGTTCCCACAATGTTTGCTGCAACACTCTATAAGCTTTACAAAAACCACGAAGCTCTTAATGCAGATAATATTGACATCTTAATTTTCGGAAACATTATTGCCTTTATTGTTGCTATGCTTGCAATTAAATTCTTTATAAATTTTCTGACGAGATACGGTTTTAAACTTTTCGGATATTACAGAATTTTAATAGGAGCAGTTATCCTTATTTTACTCGCCTCAGGTGTTGATTTAAAAATAAATTAATTTTAATGTCAGAAAGAAAATTCAGCAAAGAGAGTTTTTTAAACGGAGAGGTCATTTTTATTGATAAACAAACAGAATGGACATCTTTTGACGTTGTAAATAAAATCAGAAGTTCACTTAAATATCAATATAACATACCAAAAATAAAAGTGGGTCATGCAGGAACACTGGACCCCTTGGCTACAGGTCTTCTGATAATATGTACCGGAAAAAAAACAAAAGAGATTCAAAATTTTCAGGATCTGCATAAAGAGTATGTCTGCACCGTAAAATTAGGAGAAACTACACCTTCTTTTGATTTAGAAACAAATGTTAACAAAACTTTTCCTACAGAGCATATTAAAGCAGAAGACATAGAAGGTGCTGTCCTGAGCTTTAAAGGGAAACAAGAACAAATGCCTCCCGATTTTTCGGCAAAACGAGTTAACGGAAAACGTGCATACAACAGTGCAAGAAAAGGAAAATCGCTCGATTTAAAACCCTCCTTAATTGAAGTATACGATATAAAAACAGAAGCGATAAACTTTCCTTTTGTAAAAATAAGAATTAACTGCAGCAAAGGAACTTACATAAGAGCTATTGCTCGCGATTTAGGAAAAAAACTGGATTCGGGAGCACACTTAACAGAGCTGAGAAGAACTAAAATAGGAAGTTTTTCCGTTAATGATGCAATTACAGTTGATTTATTTCAAAAATTGTTGTAATTTTGCAGGTCTTTTCTATAAAAAATTATAATTTTTATGAAGTTATCTCTGTTTAACTACGATTTACCGCAAGAATTGATAGCAAAATATCCGGCAGAAAATCGCGATGACTCTCGGCTGATGGTGTTGCACAAAGATACCGGCAAGATAGAGCACAAAATATTTAAAGATGTTATTAACTATTTTGAAGAAAATGATATGTTTATCTTCAATAATACCCGGGTATTTCCTGCAAGGCTGAGAGGAATTAAAGAAAAAACCGGAGCTAAAATTGAAGTTTTCCTGCTTAGGGAATTAAATAAAAAACAGCGTTTGTGGGATGTATTAGTTAGTCCGGCAAGAAAAATCAGAATAGGAAATAAGCTGTATTTCGGAGATTCGGAAACTCTTGTTGCAGAAGTAATCGACAATACAACTTCGCGCGGCAGAACCTTACGTTTTTTGTTTGACGGAGAATATGAGGAATTCAGAAAAACACTTAAAGAGTTAGGAGAAACACCTTTGCCGACTTTTGTCGGCAGAGAAGTTGAGCCGGAAGATGCCGAGCGTTATCAGACTGTTTTCGCCGAGTATGAAGGTGCTGTTGCAGCACCGACAGCCGGCTTACATTTCAGTAAAATCCTTCTTAAAAAATTTGAAATAAAGGGAATAAAGACAGAAGCAATAACTCTGCACGTAGGTCTCGGAAATTTCAGAACCATTAATGTTGAAGACCTTACAAAACATAAAATGGACAATGAGCAAATTTTCGTTTCTGAAAAAACAGCAAATGCCGTAAACTCCGTAAAGCAAAGCGGAAATAAAATTTGTGCCGTAGGAACAACCGTTGTAAGAACTCTTGAGAGCTCGGTTACCGTTACCGGAATATTAAAGCCTTTTGACGGGTGGACAAATAAATTTATCTATCCTCCTTATGATTTTCTTCTTCCTGATGCAATGATAACAAACTTTCATCTTCCAAGATCTATTCCGTTAATTTCAGCAGCAGCTTTCGGCGGACACAAACAGATTATGAAAGCTTACGAAACAGCAAAGAAAAAAGGTTATAAATTCGGAACATACGGAGATGCAATGTTAATTATTTAGCGGCTATACATCCGGGGGCAGTAATTTTCTTTATGCTTTTGAATCTCGCATTGACTCAGATACATTAATTATATAATCTCCCAGTTTTTCGCATGTTGAAAATATTTCGTTATAAATAACACCTGCTTTATATTTATATACTTTTTCCTTAATATTTTTTATGTGCTCTTCCCGAAGTTTATTTCTGTATTCGTTTATTTCAGTTTCTGTTTCGTATGCTTTTGTAATATCAACCTTTGAATAGTCTTTTCCCAGGTTGTTCAACATTTCCTCAAGGGCTTTGTCTATAAGAGAAAACATATTTAAAATATTCCTGTCAATATCTTCGGGGAACGAAATTTTTGCCTCTTTTTTTCTGACTATAGTTTTTTCAAGATTATGACAAGAGTCTCCGATACTTTCAATATTGTCAATTATCTCAAACATTCCTCTTATTTTTAAAGCTCCGGACTCACTTAGTTCTCCTTCTGATATTTTAGCAAGGTAATCTGCTATTTCTATTTCCATTCGGTCAGAAATTTCTTCATATTTTTCTATTTTCTTTACAAATTTTTCAAACTTTTTATTTTTTTCGGCAGAATAAAGTTCTTTTACGAAGCCAAACATTTTTGTAACACGTTCTCCGTAAACAAATGTTTCTTTTCGAGCCTGAAGAATTCCGAGCTCAGAAGTAGAGACCATTCCGATATTAATATATTTAAGACGAAATTCTTCGTCAGAGTCTTTGTCCGGAACCATTTTTATAACGGTTTTCTCTATGAGTTTTACAAACCAAACCATTATAAAGGTGTTTGTAATATTAAATAATGTATGAAACAAAGAGAGAGCAATCGGAATAGATGCAGAATCTGTAAGAGGAGACGGTCGTCCCATATCCGTAAACAAGAAGTTTATAAGTTTTATAACCGGATAAAATAAGATGAGTATCCAAACGACACCGAAGAAGTTAAATATAAAATGAGCTCTGGCTGCACGTTTTGCAGAAACATTTGCAACCATTGCCGCAAGGTTTGCCGTAATTGTTGTTCCTATATTTTCGCCCAATACCATTGCTGCCGCCATTTCAAAAGAGATAATGCCGTTAAAACACAAAACAAGAGTTAAGGCCATAGTTGCACTTGATGATTGTATTATTACCGTCAACAGTGTTCCTGCAGCAAGAAAAATTAAAAGAGAGCCGTATCCTAAATCTGTATAGTTTCCGAGAAAATGTAAAACTTCCGGATTGCTTTTTATGTCCGGAACAGAGTCTTTTAGGTATCCTAAACCAATGAATAACAAAGAGAAACCAATTATAAGTTCTCCCCAAGACTTTCTTTTTGTATTTTTTGAAAAAAGCAGAGGAAATCCTATACCTATCAGCGGAATTGCTATTGTACTCATATGAACTTTAAAGCCCAGTATGGATATAAGCCAAGCAGTTACAGTTGTTCCTATATTTGCACCCATAATAACACCGATTGACTCTACGAGAGACAGCAGACCGGCATTAACAAAACTGACAACCATAACTGTTGTTGCCGAAGATGATTGTATTACGGCAGTTATCAGAAAGCCCGTAAAAATACCTTTCACCCTGTTAGAGGTCATTGCCGCTAAAATGTTTCGCATTTTGTCTCCGGCAACTTTTTGCAGGGATTCACTCATCAGCTTCATCCCGAATAAAAAAATCCCTAACGAGCCCAGCAATGTCAGGAATTCAACAAATCCGAATTTCATATTGTTCTCTGTATTAATTTAAACAAACAAAATTATATTTAATAATTCAGATTATGTGATATTTAATGTTAATTTTTTGTAAATAAAAAAGTGAGAGGTTCTGCAGATAAAAAACATTTTATGTTTGTCGAAAAAGAATATTTTCGGTTATTTACCTTTAAAATACGGCTTTATTTTAAACTCCGGGTAATCGGAGCCGTATTTTTTAACTAATATGTTATATTGCTTTGCGGCTTCATTATATCTTTTTCCCTCGACGGAAATGCGGTTATAGGCACCTTCAACTTGAATCATAAGGGTTGAGATGTCTCCGGATGTGTTATTTTCAGATATTATTTGTGTTATTTCCGAATATTTTTTTTGCAGGTCTGACTGTAGTGAAATTTTATCTCTAATGTCAGATTCGTTTAAACTTTCCCGGATTATTTTTGTTTCGTTTATAAGTTGTTCAAAACGGGCATCTTTTATTTTCGCCGCATCAAACAATTGCGGAATAAGCTTGTCTCTCCGAGCCAGTACATTTTCTACCTGAGCCCAAGCGGCATCGGCATTTTCTTCTGCTTCAATAAGTTCAAACTTTATGGTGTTATCCTTTTCTTTTTCGGGTTGCATAAAAATTACGGAGAGTATGACAATTAAAATTCCGCCGCCTATTGCTGAATATTTAAGAAACGTCTTTTTTTCTTTTTCTTCTGCTTTTCTGTATTTGTTCAGTACGGATAAAATTTCAACAGCTCTGTTTTCCGCCGGAGCTTGTTTTAAAATATCTTTGGCGTGTTTTTCTGCTTTATCAAAAAAGTTTTCATCTTTTTCTGTTTCGTATATTTTAAGGGCAGAATCTGCCAAAATAATGAGGGCTCGAGTAAGGTGCGGGTTTAGCGACAATGCCGATTCGGCTGTTGTATATGCGTCTCTGTAATTTTTGTAATAGAAATGCTTTTGTGCAAGGTCGACATTTTTTTCTGCCTTTTTCATCATTGCCGCCCACTCTTCTTCTGTCATTCCCAGGCTTAAATCTAGTTCTTTCAACTCTTCCGGAGACAGCATTTTTTCTCGTTCACTGTTTTGTAAAGCGATTAACTTTATCTATATGCTTATTAAGTTTTTCTTCAAAGGTGCTCATTTCAGTTGTTTTTTATAATTACAGTCGGGGCAGAAAATAAAAGATTCAATATGTTTTACAGGAAACAGGGAAATAAAAAAGAGAGAGAAAAACAATTTCCTTTCATATATGTATAATTTTCCGGAGCAAAAAGGGCAAGACTCTTCGAAGTCTCCGGTTTTTACAGTTTTTTCTTTGGTTCCTATGATAATTAGCATCTGAATTTATTTTCTATTTTATTTTATATTCAATTCCCGGTATTTGCTCTAAACTTTCTATCAACTTTTTATCAACCCTTACTTTCTTATTCCTTGAAAACAGCAGAAGGTTAAGGTTTTTTTCTTTGTCATAAACCATAAACTCTATCGTTTGTTTTCCTTTTGTTTTGCTTAGTAAGTCCGATAAGTTTTCCGTAAAAGACGGGGTTATTTTTTCTATCGGAACATTTACGGTTAATGTTTTTATCATTTTATCTTTTTCTTCGGACAACAGTCCTATTTCCGACAGTTTAAATTCAATATCGCTTTCATCTTTAGCGTTCCATCGTTTATCTACAACGCCTTTTATTATTACGGATAAATCTTTGATAAAATATTTTCTGAAATTCAAAAAGTCCTTCCCGAAAAGATAAAGGCGGTGTTCTGCTTTATATCCTTCTATAAGAATACTTCCGTACGGTTTTCCTGTTTTTGTTTGCCCTTGAAAAACATCTTTTATAATTGCTGCTATTTTAATTTTTTTGCCTTTAAGTTCTTTTAGGTTAGTAAGGTCTGCAACATCTGCATTACAAAAAGCTTTTATTTCAAGTTCATACTCATCAAGAGGGTGTTCTGACAGGTAAATACCGATTACTTCCTTTTCAAATTTAAGCCGTTCAAGTTTATTCCACTCTTCTACTTGAGGTATTTCCGGTTTTTTTATTTCAATACTGTCAGAGCCGAATATGCTTCCTTGGTTTTCATCGCTTCCGTTTCTTAATTTTCCGCCGTATTTTATGCACTCTTCAATAAAGGTAAGTCCTTCATTTCCTGATTCTGCAAAATACTGGCTGCGAGACAGGCTGTCAAGCTCATCAAATGCTCCGGCATATGCTAACGCCTCTATTGTTCTTTTATTAACGGAAGAAAGGTTTACTCGCTCTATAAAATCAAAAAAACTTTTAAATTTTCCATTCTTTTCCCTTTCTTTTATTATATCTTCAACAGCTGCGGCTCCGACATTTTTTATGCCTCCCATTCCGAAGCGAATTTGTCCTTTTTTGTTTACGGTAAAATTTTTGAAGCTTTCGTTTATATCCGGCAATAGTACGTCAAGTCCCATCCTTTTAGCTTCTCTCATAAATTGCGAAACTTTTTTAATCTCTGAAAGATTTCGACTTAATACCGCACTCATATATTCGGCAGGATAGTGTGCTTTCAGGTATGCTGTTTGAAAAGAAACATAAGCATAGCCTGTAGAGTGAGATTTATTAAAAGCGTATTGTGCAAACTTCTCCCAATCGTGCCATATTTTTTCCGTTATTTTTTCATCATGTCCGTTTGCTTTACAGCCCTCCGTAAATTTTACCTTAAGGTCATCCATCACTGACCTGATTTTTTTACCCATTGCCTTTCTTAAAGAGTCTGCCTGCCCCTTGCTGAAACCGGCAAGTTTTTGCGACAGCAACATTACCTGCTCCTGAAAAACTGTAATCCCGTATGTATCCTTAAGATATTCTTCCATATCCGGAAGGTCGTAAACAATTTTTTCTTTTCCGTGTTTTCTTGCAATGAAGTTTTTTATGTAATCCATAGGACCCGGGCGATATAAAGCATTCATTGCGATTAAATCATCGAACCTGTTTGGTTTAAGTTCTTTAAGATATTTTTTCATTCCGTCTGATTCAAACTGAAACAGAGCTGTTGTTTCCCCTTTTGAATACAATTCAAACGTTTTTTTATCATCAAAGGGAATGTTCTCAATATCAACCTCAATACCTCTGGATTTTTTTATGTTTTCAACTGCATCTTTTATTATGGAAAGGGTTTTAAGCCCGAGAAAATCCATTTTCAACAAACCTATATCTTCTACGTGCTTTCCGTCATATTGTGTAACTTTAAGGTCAGAATCTTTTGCTGTTGAAAGAGGAATATAATTTTCGAGGTCGTCTTTTCCTATTATTATACCGCAGGCATGAACTCCTGTGTGTCTTACAGACCCCTCAAGTGTTCGAGCAAAAACCAGGGTTTTCTTTATAAGTTCGTTATCAGAATTTTGAGCATCTCTTAATTCTTTAACGTCCTTAAACGCTTTGTCAAGAGTAATTCCGGGTTTCTCGGGAACAAGTTTTGCCAGCCTGTCTGCTTCGTTTAAGGGGAGCCGAAGAACTCTGGCAACATCTCTTATTGCCGATTTTGCCGCCATAGAACCGAATGTTATAATATTAGCAACTCTTTTTTCTCCGTATTTATCAATAACCCATTTTAAGACCTGTTCTCTTCCGTCTTCATCAAAATCAATATCAATATCCGGCATGGAAACTCTGTCCGGGTTCAAAAATCTTTCAAAGAGCAAATTATATTTAAGCGGGTCAATATCTGTTATTCTTAAGCAGTAAGCAACAGCAGAACCTGCGGCAGAGCCCCTCCCCGGTCCTACGGAAACATTCATCTCTCTTGCAGCTTTTAAAAAATCCCAAACAATAAGGAAGTATCCCGGAAACTCCATTCCTATAATAGTGTCAAGTTCAAAGTCTAAGCGTTCTTTTATTTCTTTCGTTATTTTTCCCCACCTTTTTTCTGCACCCTGATAAGTTATATGGCGTAAATAGTCTCCTTCTGAAGAAAAGTTTTCCGGCAGAGAAAACTTGGGCATAACAGGGTCCCTGTCAAGCTCATATTCTTCTATTTTTTCGGCTATTTCCTGTGTATTTTCAACAGCTTCGGGATAATCTGCAAACAATTCTGCCATTTCTTTCGGAGTTTTTAAATATTCTTCTCCGGAATATTGCATTCTTGTCGGATCATCCAACTCTTTCCCCGTGCTAAGTGCAATCAAAATATCGTGGGCTTTGGCATCTTCTTTGTTTATAAAGTGGACATCGTTCGTAGCGATATATTTTATATCGAATTTTTGAGCTATTCTTACAATCTCTTGATTAACAATTTCCTGATATTTTAATGTTCTTTCATCTTTTTCGGCATTTCCGGTTTTATGTCTCTGCATTTCAAGATAAAAATCTTCACCGAAAAGGTCTTTATATTTTTTTGCAAAACTTTCTGCTTCTTTCAATTGTCCGTTAATAATTGCCCGAGGTAAAGCTCCTGCAAGGCATGCAGAAGAAACAACAAGTCCTTCTCCGTACTTTTTCAACAATTCAAAATCTATTCTCGGCTTTCTGTAAAAACCTTCTGTCCAGCCATGAGAAACAAGTCTTATAAGGTTGTGATAACCGGTTTCATTTTTGGCTAATAATATTAAATGATCAGACTTTTTATCCTTTTCTTTATCCCTTCTGAGCCTGGATTCTTTTGCAACATAGACTTCACATCCTAAAATAGGTTTAATTCCGCTTTTTTTTGCCAATTTGTGAAACAATTTTACTCCGAACATATTTCCGTGATCCGTAATTGCAACAGAGGTCATTCCTGCTTGTTTAACCTTTTCAATCAATTTCGGAACGGCAGAAGCCCCGTCAAGTATGGAGTATTGTGTATGTAGGTGTAAATGAGAAAATTGGGACATAGCTAATTATAATAGTTAGAGTTAAGATGAAAGCGTAAAGTTATAAAAACAGAGATTAAAAGTTTCCTAATCTTCAAAATTTTTCTTAAAATACTTTTCCCTTTTTAAAAATAAGACGTTATCTTTGCTTAAACATTAAAAATAAAACACTTAAATTATGAAAGGTTTTTTTAATCACGTCCTGGCAAGTATGTTGGGAACATTCTTGGTTCTGGTTCTTATCGGCATTATTAACATTTTTATTTTTATTGCTGTTTTATCTTCTTCAGGTGCTTTTTCTAAGGAAAGTGCTAAAATCTCAGAAAATACAATTTTAAAAATTGATTTTAAAGAGCCGGTTGAAGACAGAATGTCGGTAAAACCCAATCTTAATACAATGAGGTTTGCAAAAACTCTCGGCCTGAAAGACATTAACGATGCTTTAAAAAAAGCAAAAGACGATGACAGAATAAAAGGGATATATTTAGACTTTTCTTTCATAAATATCGGAATCGCCTCTGCGGAAGAAATCAGAAATTCTCTGAAGGACTTTAAACAGTCCGGAAAATTTATTATTGCTCATTCCGATTTTTATACCCACAAGTCCTACTATTTGGCATCTGTTGCCGATAAGGTTTATTTAACTCCGAACGGAGTTGTTCAATTTACGGGTCTCAGTGCACAGCTTCTGTTTTTTAAATCTTTGCTGGAAAAAACCGGTATTAAGCCGGAAATAATAAGACACGGAAAATTTAAAAGTGGTGTTGAGCCGTTTATGTCGGATGAAATGAGCAAAGAAAACAGAGAGCAAACAGAAAGGTATCTAAGTTCTTTGTGGAACACAATGCTGACAGAAATTGCATCTCAAAGAGGTATTTCTGTTTCTGTTTTGAATAAATATGCAAACGAACTTTCTGTCAGAAATGCCGGGTCTGCAAAAAAACTAGACCTTGTTGATAATTTAAAATATGAAGACGAGGTTATTTCAGAGTTAAAAGAAAATGCAGGAATCCCCAAAGATAAGAAATTAAAGACTGTTTCGTTATCAGAATATATAAATTCCGAGGAAAGTATTGATAATGTTCTTAGGTCTGATAAAGACAATATTGCTGTTATATATGCAACCGGAGAAATTGTTGACGGAGAAGGAACAGAAGAACAAATTGGGTCAAAAACCTTAGCAAAAGCAATAAGAAATGCAAGAGAGGATAAAAATGTTAAAGCAATTGTTTTGAGAATTAATTCTCCGGGAGGAAGTGCTTTAGCTTCAGAAGTTATTTGGAGAGAAACAGTTCTTGCAAAAAAAGAAAAGCCCTTTATTGTTTCTATGGGGGACGTTGCTGCATCAGGAGGGTATTACATTGCTTGTGAGGCTGATACAATTGTTGCCGAACCTAACACATTAACCGGGCCTATAGGGGTTTTCGGCATATTTTTTAACGCAAAGGAGCTTTTATCTGATATCGGAGTAACTATTAATGCCGTAAACACAAACACTTATTCTGATATGGGAAATCTCGGAAGAAAAATGTCTGATTACGAACGAGGAATAATTCAACAGTCGGTAGAGGATATTTACACAACTTTCATAACACACGTGGGCAAAGGCAGAAACTTGCCTGTTGATTCTGTTGATGCAATAGGACAAGGACGTGTATGGAGCGGAGAAGATGCCTTAAAAATCGGTCTTGTTGATGTATTAGGCGGACTTCAAACAGCCATAGATATTGCATCTGAAAAAGCCGGAATAAAAGAATTCGGAATAAAATATTATCCGGAAAAAGACAAGTTTTTGATTCTTTTAGAAAACACATTTTCCGAAACAAAGAGGTCTGTAATTAAAGAAGAGCTCGGAAAAACTTACGAGTATTACCAAAACATAAAAAATATAAAAAAAATCAACGGGATTCAAACCAGAATGCCGTATTATCTTGAAATTAAATGACCCTGTTAAAGCTAATATTTCTTTATCCGTTATCTGTAGTTTACGGTATTGGCGTAAGGCTCAGAAACTTTTTGTTCGACAGTAACATCCTGAAATCAACAGAGTTTGATATTCCTGTCATTTCAATAGGAAATATCAGTGTCGGAGGAACAGGAAAAACTCCGGCAACGGAATACTTGGTTCGCCTGTTAAAGCCGGAATATGAAGTTGCAGTTTTAAGTCGGGGATATAAGCGAAAGACTAAAGGTTTTGTTTTGGCGGACAAAGATGCGAGTGTTGATAAAATAGGCGACGAGCCTTATCAAATTTTTATTAAATTTCCCGATATTACTGTTGCCGTTGATGAAAAAAGAGTCAGAGGAATAAAGAAGCTGCTTGAAGCCGAAAAAAAGCCGGATTTAATTATTTTAGACGATGCTTTTCAACACAGGTACGTAAAACCGGGATTGTCAATCTTGCTGATTGACTATACGCAGCCTTTTTTCAACGATAAGTATTTACCTTACGGAAGATTAAGAGATAACCCGAATGAACGATTCAGGGCAGAAATTGTTATCGTAACAAAAACCCCGAAAAGTGTTAAACCTATTGATATGCGAATAACAGCAACGGACCTGATGCTTAAACCGTATCAAGCTCTCTATTTTGCAGAAATATCTTACAAAGAGCCGATTCCTGTTTTTTATAAAGAAAGTAAACATCTTCCGAGCCGGTTAGGCGATTTAAAAGATTATGATGTATTACTTATTTCCGGTATCGGAAATCCTAAGCCGTTTACGGAACATTGTAAAAGTGTTTGTAAAAGCATAACTGTCCTAAACTTTGAAGACCATCACAAATATACAATAAAAGACCTTGAAAAAATCTCTTCCGAGTTCCAAAAAATAAATTCTCCCCGAAAAATAATAATAACAACGGAAAAAGATGCCGTAAGATTAAGAAGTGTCGATATAAAAAATGAGATAACTAAAAAAGCTTTCTTCTTTTGCCCTATTCAAATGAGTATTTTAAGCGAGGAAAAAAAAGAGTTCGAAGACCTTGTTTTTCA
>CAMZKI010000144.1 GCA_947311125.1 uncultured Chlorobiota bacterium | reverse complement strand
TTATCTATTTTTTCTATTTTATCTTTATTTACAATGAAAGAGCGGTGAACTCTTATGAATTTATCTTTCGGGAGTTTGTCTAAAAGTGCTTTCATAGTAAAGTGTATCATATGTTTTTTTTCGGCTGTCTGTATTCTTACATAGTTTTCCATTGCTTCTACGTACAAAACATCATCATAAAAAAGCCTGACAAAAGAAGAGGAACTGCTCTTTATAAAGATACCTTCGGAGTGAGAATATTTTGCTTCTTCGTCATATTTATTTTTTGCTTTTGTTGCTGCTTTTAAAAACCGGGAGTAACTAACGGGTTTAAGGAGGTAGTCGGTAACGTCAAATTCGATTGCCTGTAAAGCATATTTTTCTTTGGCGGAAACAACAATAATCTGCGGAAGATTATCAAATATTTCAAGGAATTCGACACCGCTCATTCCGGGCATTTCTATATCCAGAAATATTAAATCGGCAGATTTTTTACTGTTAAAGAAATTGGCGGCATCTACGGCATTATCAAAAGTTTCCGTTAGTTCTAAGAAGTCTGTTTTTTTCAGATACTTTTCTATTACCAACCGGGAAACTTTATCATCGTCAATAATAATACATCGCATAACTTTTTGGTTTTATCAGTTTTGTATAATTTCAAAAATATGTTGCAAAATTCCGGTATTATCTACTAGCAGGTTAAAATATTCATATCTGTTTGCCGACAATACTACCGATTTTTTTGTTGCTTTTAAATATTTTGTATTGCTTTCAATATTCATTCCGGGTGTAAGTATTACTTTTTTGGTGTATTTTTCATTATTGTCTTCACCTTTTATCAGTTCTCCCCGTAATATTATTAAAATTTTCTCATTTGTTCCCGAGCCGAAATAAACTTTTTCATTTTTGTTAAGATTATGGACTGTTATAATTCGTGCCAAATCAACTAATAAATAATCCGGTATACTGAAAAACAGCTGATAACGTCTTAAGAGTTTTACTTTATCTTCCAAAACAGTTCCGTTTTCAGATAATACTTTAATTAATGCTTGCTTTTAGGGAGACATTTTGCTTAAATAGTCAAAACATTTTTGCGGGTTTTCGTTATAGATTATTTTCGCCGCAGTTGTATATATCAGTTCATCGGTATGAAACAAGCATAAGAATACTTCGTCAGGAAGTTCACTTCGTTTTATTTGCTGCAGAACTTTTCGGGTATTTTCAGTTGTCCAAGGTTTAATATCATCAAAAGTATGTTCTTCTTTTGAAATTTGTTTTTTTGATTTGCTTCGATGCAGCCGTTCTGCCATTTCCAGTGTTTTTGTAACAGCCCAAGCACTTATTTTGTCATAATCCAATGTAATAAGCCACCTTAGTCTTTGGTCGAAAGGCATTCTTTTTTGCGGAAAATATTTTGAAAGTTTTTTTATTTTTTGAATTGTTGAGATATCATCAAAAATAGGAATGATATAAGGTTTTAATTCCGGTTCTATGAAATTATCAATAAGCTCAAGGGCATATATCGTATTTTTTCCTATTATATTTTTCTTAATAAGGTTTATTATTCTGGGGTCGTGCAGAAAACTAAGCAAGTTAAACAATAATTCGTAATTTGTTTCTTGCTCTTGGTCTAAAGCCAAAAACAATTTTAATGTGTTTTTTTCTTCTTTTATATCATTTATCGAGATAAATATTTTAAGCAGATTATCAATTACGGAGAAAATTTTTTCTTTAATAATTTTCTCCTCCTGTTCGGTTACCTGATATTTGCAATAATATAAAGCCCAAATAACGGCAATTTGTATTTTTCTGGACTGGTCGTTTATTTTTTTAACTATCAGCGACTTTGCTGCTCCGGAGCCCATTTTGGCATATATCTCAATTATTTTGAGTTTTATTTGTTCTTTATCTGTTGTGTTATATTTTTCATCTAAAAAAGAGAGTGTTTTTTCGCCTATATCAAGCAATGCTCCCGTGCTTATATGATAGAACTCCGGAGATTCCAGAAAATCGACTAACCTGTTAATCAGTTTTTCTGATTTAATACCCGCAGCAATCCTTATTGCTGAATTTACAACAAGTTTATCTTTTGAATTAAAAAGTTTGAGTATATAATTTTCTATATTCTTTGTTGTCGGATTTTTAACCAGATATTTTGCAACTTTTATTTCATCATTAAAATTTCCGGTATTTAACAATTTTCCTATATATTTTTCGTCAAGATTTTTTATATCGTCAAACGACAGTAAAGATATTGCTTTATCGGCACATTGCTTTATTTCCGCAACTTCGGTATCTGCAAATTGTTTTTTGATTTGTTTCAAAATTCTGTCTCGCCACGTAACGTCAATGCTTTTCAGTATTGCTTTATTTATAAGTTCGTCATTTTTTTTGAGCAGCGACGGTGCATACGGCTCAAATAATCCCGGATTTGTTTCAGCTAAGACAGTAACTGATAAGCGAACTACGTCGTCATTATATTTTTTAAATCTTTTGTAAAGGACTTCCGTTCCGTAACGATACTTTGAAGTTTCTTTTTGTCTTTGCGAAGTAAATTCTTTGAGAATTTCCCGAAGTCTGTTTTTGTATGCTCCGTATAATTTTCGAGCAACAAAAACCCAAAAAATTAAAATCGGCAAGAAGAAAAGCGGGTAATATTCTAAACTGAAGCCGTCGCCCAAATTCAGAATTAAGTTTAATCCCAAAAGTAATGCACCCGCAATTGCAATTGCAAATTGCATAACAACTCCTACTTTTGACTGAACCGCCAATTGCATGGGTCCGGGCAGCGGTTGGTACAAAATATTAAAAGACGGGTCGTCAAGCCCTCTTCTCATAATTCTCTCAAACGATTTATTTAATGTCATAAGTGCCAAAAATACAACTGTTGCCGCCCCGAATGTAAAACCGAAAACCAAAGAAACTGAAATAATTAATGTTATTGATAACGGCAGAGCCATAAGACCTACCTTAACACCGTATTTTACTAAAATTCGACTTGAGAGATAGGATATTAAAAGTTCTCCTACCTTTAGTGCCGCAAATACCAAAGCCATAAATGATGCGACCGAGCCTTCTCGGGAAAACAGAGTTGTTTCCTGGACTTTAATTGCAGAAAGAAAACCGAAATCTGCGATATATATAACTGTCATAGAAATAGTTGCAGACAGGAATATTAATCTGAAATATTTATCTTTAATCAGATTTCTGAAAGAAGTGTCTATTTTTTCTTTTGCAATTTTTCCTTGTTCCTTTTGTTCCGGAAAAGTTTTATATATTTTAACCAGTATTATAATTGCTGCTATTAAACTTGCTGCCGAGATATATAGCAAATTGTATGAATTTCCTATTACTTTGGACAGTACCGGTATTATGAGATACCCTAAAATAGAAGCTATCACGCCTCCCATATTTATTTTTCCGAAAAGACGTTTTATCTGTACTAAATTCAGCAATCGCAAAGCCAACCCCCCTGATTCTATTCCGACTAAAGAAATAAAGGGCCAAGCCCATATAAAAACGAAGAAACTTAAATATTTTCCGGGGACAAAACTTGATGATATTCCTGCAAACAGACTGATTATAAGCATAAAGCCCAATGCCGAAACAAATAAATTTCTGCTTTTTATCCTTTGCTGAAACCAAGAATACAGTGCGGAGATTATATATCCTGCCAAGCCTGCGGTAATATATGCATAAGGAAGGTGCTCACTGCCGTATTCTTTAATAAAAACAGAATTTGCCTGAACAAAATAAAAGGCTATAAATAATCCTACAAAAAATGAATGGAAAAACAGCAGCAAAAACTTGTTGAGTTCTTCCGATTTGAGACCGAAGGTATTAATTATTATTTTTTTAAAATTCAGCATTTATTACAATTGTAACATCTTAGATTCAATCAAACTAAATTACTGTCTTGAAGAAAGAATTGATTTATTTTCTTTCATATCATTTATTATTCTTTTAAACCGTTTTATTTCTTTTTCTTTTTCTATCAGGTTTTCGGCAAATGTATCCCTTTCGCTGACCAATTTGTTATATTCATCTTCCAATCTGCGTGTTTTTACACTTATCTTTGCCGCAAATAATGATGCTGCTATAGTTTCCGATACTTTTTCCGTAAATTCAATATCAAAATCATCAATATCTTTTAACGATGCCAGTTCAATTACTCCTACTAAATTATTTTCAGTAAGCAAAGGTAATATTAAAATTGATTTCGGATTTGCAGTTCCTAAGCCCGAACGAATTTCGGTATAGTTATCAGGAACATTATCCATATAAATTTTCTTTTTTTCATAGGCACATGCTCCTATCAGACCCTCTCCCAAAGATATTCTTTTTTCTCTGAATTTTCGTCTTCCGTATGCAACCGATGCCGTTAACTCCAGAAACGATTCTTTTTCCTCATCATTAAGCAAAAATATTCCTCCCTGGTTTACATCTAAAAATGATACTAAATTGTCTATGATATCATACGACAACTCATAAATATCTCTGTTTCCTTTTCTTACAAGCTCGGCAAACATTGCATAACCTTCATTTGCCTTATTTCGCCTTTCATTTTCAATACGCCTTTTTCTTTCTTCTTCAGATGCTTTCTTTATACTGTTTCTCATATCCAGAAGCGAATTTCCCAGTTTATCGTCTGTGCTTAAAGGTTTAAACTCTGCATCAATATTTCCCTTTCCTATTTCCTGTGCAAATTCGGCATATCTTTTAATTCCTTTAATCAGTTCGTTTAATGACTTGTTCATATCGCCGAGTTCGTCTTTACGCTCTGTTTCTTCCGCTGAAACTATATGACCTTTTGCCATTTTAAATAGTTTTTGTCTTACTGATGCCACTGAATCGCTTATTGATTTTCCGAAAAAATACAAACCCAAAGATGCAACGGCAATTAATATAACACCGAAAATAATGACTACCGTAATGATTTTTTCGGTCTGACTGCGAAGTTCGGCAGTTTTTTGTTCTACCATTTTATCGATATAATCGATATAAACTCCGGTTCCGATAACCCAGCCCAAAGGCTCAAAAAGCTTAATATAGCTCAGTTTCGGAATACGTTCGTTTGTTCCGGGTTTATAATAGTCATACTTTAAAAAACCGGCACCTCCGTTTTTATTTATAACGTCTGCAAATGCTTCGTAAACATTTTGTTTTGTGTCCTGAATATAAAATACCTGAACAGTTCCGTTCATTTCCGGTTTTACAGGGTGCATAATAACGGTATAAGGCGGATTAACTTCGTTAATCCAAATATAGCCTGCATCTCCGAAAGTAATTTGTTCTATATTTTTTACGGCATATTTTAATTCCGGAGGGAACTCCTCTATCTTTACAGAGTGTTTATGATAAGAAGATGAAATTTTCTGCCAGGCTTTATTTAGCATTTTATATGCACTGTTCACATTGTCTTTCAGTTGTCTTTTAATTATATCCGTCTGTTCTTTTTTATAGGTTTCTATACTTTCAAGCGTCTTTTTCTGATATTCCCAAACAGAAAATACAGTTACCGCAACAATTGTAATAAAAACAATTATGCTTGTAAACAGCGGAATCTTAGTGCGAATATTCATTAAAAAATTATCTTTTTAAAAATCCGAAATATACAAAAAAAATATTTTATATGCTATTTCGCAAATGTTTTCCTATTAGAGCGAGGGTATCAAAAGATTTTTGAGACAACTAAATATTAT
>CAMZKI010000143.1 GCA_947311125.1 uncultured Chlorobiota bacterium | reverse complement strand
GCAGTCCCGGGAGAAAGTTTACGATAAAAAATTCGGTAAAGAAATAAAATGGGACATTCCGCTTTTGGAGGGTTACGATTATACTTTTGTAAAAAACGTTTCAAAAAATCCGGGTTCCGGAACATTTAAAGGTCTTATAAACCCTACATTAAACAAAGAAATTAACGATTGGAACGCCGATGCAATTCTTGTTTTCGGATGGAACCATCATTCGCATTTTAAAGCAATGCGATATTTTAAAGGTAAAATTCCTGTTTATTTCAGGGGCGATTCTACTTTAATTGACGAAGCAGCAGGAATAAGAACCATTTTACGCAGAATTTGGCTCAAATTTATTTACAGATATATTGATTTTGCTTTTTATGTGGGGACAAATAACAAAGATTATTTTTTAAAACACGGGTTAAAGAAAAATCAATTAATTTTTGCACCTCACGCAATTGACAATGACCGGTTTGAAGACAATAACAAAGCTTATCAGAAACAAGCGGCCATATTACGAAAAAAATTAAAGATAAGTGAAAAAGACATTGTTTTTCTTTTCGCCGGAAAGTTTGAACCGAAAAAAAATCCCTTACTGTTGATTGAAGCCGCAAAGCTTTTTCCGCAGTATAAATTTTTATTTATCGGAAACGGCATCTTAGAACAAGAAATGAAACAAAATGCCGGGAAAAACGTTGCTTTTTTACCGTTTCAAAACCAATCGCAAATGCCGGCAGTATACAGAGTCGGAGACATATTCGTTTTACCGTCTAAAGGTCCGGGAGAAACATGGGGGCTTGTCGTAAATGAAGCAATGGCTTGCGGAAAAGCAATTCTTGTTTCTGACAGAGTCGGCTGCGCTGTTGATTTAGTGGAGAATAATAAGAACGGTTTGGTTTTTAAGTCAAACAATATAAATGACTTAAAAGAAAAAATAAACCAAATCGCTGAAGAATACGAGAAATCAGGAAAAATTTCTGCACAAATTATCAAGAATTGGTCTTTTGAAAAAGTTGTTACAGCTGTTGAAAAAAACGTCAAATGAGTAAGCACTCTAAATATGTAACGGGAATTACCTCTTTTTTTATTCTCTTATTGATTTTTCCCGTAGATTTTTTCTCCTCTCTGGGTGTCTCGATTTTTATTTTTTTCGGCACAAAATTTTTCTACGAGGTCGGAAAAAAAATAGAAATAAAAGACATTATGATTCTCCTTGCCTCTTTGCAATGGATAATAGGCCCCCTTTTGGCTTATAAAGTATATCCGGATAATGATTTTTACTATATGGCTGTAGATATAAATACTTATATGAGTTTCGTAGTTCCGGCAACAATTGCTTTTTCTATAGGACTGTATATCCCATTAGGAAAAAAAGAAAAGTCTGATAACCGGATTCTGTATGAAATAAAAGAGCTTATTAAAAAATACAAAAATATAGACTTAATTCTTATTTTTATAGGGATTGTTTCTGAAATAATAATTGACATAGTTCCCCGAAACATTCGTTTTGTTCTGTTTCTCTTTTCAGGACTCAGGTTTATCGGCTTGTATTTTCTGTTTTTATCTGAACGAAAAAACAAAAATACCTTTGTTATAATAATACTCGGGTGGCTGTTTTTAACAGCTTTACAGGAAACAATGTTTCACGACTTACTGTTGTGGCTGAGTTTTTTTATGATGATAGTTGCTTTTATCATTAAGCCCTCTCTGAAAAAAAAAGTACTTTACCTCTTTGCTTTTTTATTTTTGATTATTACAATACAAACAATAAAACACAGTTTTAGAAATGCTGTAGCAGAAGGTAAAGGCAGCGGTTTAGGATTATTTACCGATTTAGTGAAAAAGCGGGTCTTGGAAAGCAGTTATGTCAAATCCGAGTCGAATTTATCGGCAATGGTAACACGCATAAACCAAGGATGGATAATTGCCCGAATAATGTATCATACGCCGAGGTATGAACCGTTTGCAGGCGGAGAAACCATAAAAGAAGCTTTAAAATCTTCTCTTTTACCTCGTTTTTTGGCTCCGAACAAAGTTAAAGCCGGAGGAAGAACTTATTTTACAAGGTTTACGGGAAAACAAATTTCTGACAATACATCAATGGGGCTGAGCTTACTGGGAGAGGCATATGCAAATTTCGGTATAGGAGGAGGTGTTTTTTTTATGTTTATAATCGGTCTTTTTTATAATTATTTTATATTCTTTATATATAAAATAGCAGTAAAGCATCCGGCATTAATCTTCTTTATCCCTTTAATTTTTTTGCAGGTTGTAAAAGCGGAAATAGATTTTTCCGTTATACTGAATCACCTTGTAAAAGCTTCAGTAGCCGTTTGGATGATATTTTGGGGAGTTAAAAATGTTTTCGGTATTAAAATTTAAAAATGAAAATAAATTATATATTTCGTCGCCCGTCCCCGGTCTTTCACAGCATTGAAGAACAATTCTTTGCAATGCAAAAAGAACTGCCGAAAGATATCGAATACAAAAACATTTTTGCAAAATTCTCGAGTAAGGGATTGCTCAAACGACTCTTTGTAATGCTTCAAATATCTTTTAATCAAGGAGATATAAACCACATTACCGGAGATATTCATTTTGTTGCTTTGTTTCTGAAAAAGAGAAAAACAATACTTACCGTTCATGATATTGGCTCTGTTTTGAAAGGTGACGGATTAAAATATAAGGTTTTGCGTTTTTTTTGGTTTACAATGCCTTTTGCACGCGTTAAGTATGTTACGGTAATTTCTGAATTTACAAAAAAACAAGCTCTTAAAGAATTTAAAATTAAACCGGAAAAAATTATTGTTATTCCCGATTGTGTTTCGCCGGAAATTAAGTTTTCCGAAAAGAAATTTAATAAAGAAAGGCCTAATATTTTACAAATCGGAACAAAGCCAAATAAAAACTTACCGAATTTAATAACTGCTCTTGAAGGTATATCCTGTCAGCTGACAATTATAGGAAAACTGACAAAAGAGCAAATTCAGCTTCTGCAAAAGTATAATATTGATTATGAAAATAAATATAATTTAGACTATTCTGAAATTATTGAGGCTTATAAAAAATGTGATATTGTCAGTTTTGTTTCAACTTATGAAGGTTTCGGGGTGCCGATTTTGGAAGCACAAGCAACAGGGCGAATTGTCATTACAAGCAATTTCTCGCCGATGAAAGATGTTGCCGGAGCCGGAGCTTTGCTTGTCAACCCTCAGAATGTTGAAAGTATAAGGAAAGGAATAATACGAATAATTTCAAATGAGGAACTGCGAAATAAAATAACCGATGCGGGACAAAAAAATGTCCGAAAATACTCGGCAAAAAATGTAGCTGTAAAATATGCCGAACTTTACCGGAAAATATTGCCAAGGTAACGGGCAACTATTTACAATATTGTCGCAGCAAAATTTCCGCAAAAGCAATCCCGAGTTCAGATGCTTGTTTTAAGTCATCGCAGGCATTTTCTTTTTGTCCGGTATCCAAATACAAAAGTGCCCTGTTATAATATGCAACCCCTGCTTCGGGATTTATTTTAAGGCACTTATTGAAATCTTCAAAAGCACCCTTCAGGTCTCCCTTTTTTTGTTTTGCTAAAGCTCTGTTCAGGTAAGCTGTATACTGCCCGGAGTCCAGCATTATTGCATAGTCATAATCTTTTATTGCTTCATTAGTTTTTCCGAGCATCATTTTTGCTTTGCCTCTGTTTGAGTATATTGCAGGCTCTTCCGGGTTTAATTTTGCAGCTTTGTTAAAATCCTCTATTGCTTCTTGTGCCTTTCCGCTTTTTCCTTTTGTTACGCCTCTGTTTGTATAATAATTTGCATCACCGGGATTAAAACTTACAGCCAAATCAAAGTCTTGCAAAGCGGCTTTCAGGTCTCCCAGTTCTGCCTTTGCGTTTGCTCTGTTATGATAAGCATCTGCAAATTGTGCATCTTGCTCCAAAGCTTTGGTAAAATCTTTGACTGATGCCTTTATCAAACTTGTATCGTTAATCAGTTTTCCCAGTTCAAATTCAGAAACGCCTCTGTTGTAAAAAGCATTTTTGTAATCAGGTTTTCCGTTAATGGCTTTTGTAAAATATTCTATCGCTTCTCTTCTTTGTTTTTTTGCATCCTCAAAGCGAAGTTCGTCCATAGCTTCTGCCGCTTGTCTGTCTTTCCAACTTCCGAGGTTATTTTGTGCCACTACAGATGTCGGAGATTTTTTAACCGTGTCCGTCCACAGTGTTTCGCTGTTTTGCCAGATATCGCACCTCATAAATGTTAATATGCTTAATATCAATATATAAATTGCCGCTAAGCTTAGCAATATTTTTTTACTTTTTGGTTTTTTTTCTGTAAGTCTGAAAAGTAAAAATGGTATCAAGACAGTATACCCTATTGAGGGAATATAAGCATAGCGGTCGGCATGTACTGCACTTCCGACAGGGATAAACTGCAAGAGCAAAAATATGTTTACAATAAAAAACCCGACAGCAAAAGCTTGTATTTTTTTCTTTTTTCTGATAAGCATAAAAAACAGAACGCCGATAAACGCTGCAGGGATAATCATCAGGTAGTAAACCGGCGGAACGGTTTGGTTAATAATATCCGGATAAGGATAAATTGCCGACAAATTTACCGGTAACACTAACTGCTTAACATATTGCATAAAAGCATAAGACGCAATCGCAATTCTTTGTATAAAATCATACCCTTGCTCGTCAACCAAAGCTTCGCTTTGTTTTTGTGCTCCTATGGCTATCAGTCCGAATATTAAAGCTAAACCAAAAAACGGCAACTTTTCAAGAAGGACTTTTTTGTTTAACAGTTTTCGGTCTCTAAAATAGTCGATTAAAATAAGGGTTACAGCCAAAGATACAGCTTGTCCTTTTGAAAACAGCGACAATAAAAACAGCAATAGTGAAAAAATATAATACTTTGTTTTTTGAAAGTCTGCATATTTAACGTAAGCAATAAGCGACAGCACAAAAAACAGAGAATATAAAACGTCTTTCCTTTCCGAAATCCAAGCAACCGACTCAACGTGAAGTGTATGCACGGCAAACAACAGTGCTGCAAAAACCGCAACATTAAATTTTTTGAGTAATACATATACAAACCAAAATACAGCCAAACTTACAAGCAAATGCAAAATTATATTTGTAAAGTGAAACATAAACGGTTTGATATTACCGTTTGCATCTTCTCCGCCTATTGCGTAATCTGCAGATAATGAAATCATTGCAAGCGGATGATAGTTTCCCATATAATAAGTATCGGTATTAAAAAGGGTTTTAATATTCTCAAACGACAAGTCTTTTAGATACGGGTTTGTATTCAAGTAAAATTCATCATCCCACGAAGTTATTTCATTATCAAAAGCAGGATAATACGAAATTAGTGTTATAAGAGAAATAAAGGCAAGCCATAAAATTTTTGTTTTTTTTGAGATGTTTGGTCTTGCAAACCTTTTTGTCTTCGGGTTTTGCCGAAGACTTTCCGTTTCGGTTTGTTTTTTACGTTCTCTTTTCATTCTTTTCGGGTTAATTTAAAATAACAGCTGTTTGTAATTAAAAATTTTTACCGTTTCTCGGAATATATCATTTTATAATGTTTTATATTTGCTTCGTAAAACAATTTTCCTGTTTTTTAAAATCCGAAGTTTTCGTAAAATTTCATTGCCTGAACTTGTGAATTTAAATATATTTTTTGATTTAACGGTAAAATAGCCTGCATTATTTCTTCAAACAGTTTTGCTCCTATATATTTGCCTCTGAATTTTTTGTATACGGCAAAGCGTTCAATTTTAGCCCCTTCATTCGTCATTCTTACTCTTGATGTTCCGACGGGCTTTCCGTCTGAAAATATTAGAAAATGTGTTGCGTCCGTGTCTAACCCGTCAAACTCTTCTTTTTCCTCTGTATTTTGCTCCTCTGTAAAAACCTCTTTTCGGATTTTAAAGGCTTCTTTCAGTAGTTCTTTGTTTTTGTATGAAAACTTTTCAACTTTCAGGTTCATTATTACAAGTATGATTTAAGCATTTTTAAACTTATGTCATATAATTTATCCTGAATTTCAGTATTATAAGAAACAGGATTACTTTGCATCGGTCTCCTGTTTTCGAGGTATAACCCGGAAACGCCGCTTATTGCTTCGCTTTCGGCAGCATAAATCATATTTGCGGCTCCTTCGCTTACCGGCATTCCTCCTTTCCAGGCTGCATTCAGCAATTTTGTTTCTATTACGCCGGGATGCAGACAGTTTATACATACTTTATTTTTTTCATATTTTCGTGCTAGCTTATATGTGTGTAAAATATTCAGGAGTTTTGTCACAGAATATGCTTCTGCTCCGGAATAGCTTTTTTCTCCTTGCAAATTTTCAAAATCTGCCGTTGAAGAGTGTATCATTGACGTAATGTTTAATATTCTCGAACCGTCAATGTCTTTTATTTTTGAAATAAGCTTTTCCGTAAGCAAAACGTGTGCAAGATAGTTTACCTGAAATGTTCTTTCAAAACCGTTTTTTGTGATTATTCTTTCGTGCAAAAATTCTGCGGCATTGTTAAAAATTATATCAATTTTTTCAAAATTATCATTTATGTCTTTTGCAGCTTCTGCAACTTGATTCATGTCTGAAAAATCAGCCTTAACGCCGAATACATTTTCACTTATTTCTTTAACCTCCCTAATCGTTTGAAAAATTCTGTTTTCATCTCTCCCGTGAATAATAACCGTTGCTCCTCTTTTTGCTGTTTCTTTTGCTGTTTCTTTTCCTATGCCGTCGGTAGCTCCGGTAATTAAAACTGTTTTGTTTTTTAAATCCATATCTTCTTTTTTAGGATATATTAAAATGTTTTTTGTTTATATTCGATATACAAATTTCCGTATTTTTTCTCACATTCTTTTTCTTCTTCTTTAATTATAAAAATCAGGGTGTAAAAATGCAAAATAGTAACAATTAATAAAAATCCGGAGGTTCCTGCTATTATCATTCCCGCTGTAATCAGAAAAAAAGATATATAAACCGGATGTCTGAAAATTTTATAAATGCCTTGTGTTACCGGTAAATTATATTCAGATATTGCAAAATAAAACATTGATACCGTATATAAAACTATTCCTGCCAAAAAAATAATGCTGCCGAAATAAAACCAGAGGGTGTTTTGTTTTATCGGAATAAAAACCGATATGAAAAGAATTAAGTAATATGAAAATTTGTTCAGCTTGGTTTTTATTCCTATATCCGGAACTTCAGTAAATTTTTTGATGTTATGCTTCGGAAACAAAAGTATAATTCCCGTACTTATTACAAGAAATATTGCCGATAATATCCAAAGATTGTAAATTCCCGGTGATATATCAAAAAATCCTGTTATCATTATTTATTTTTTATAAATTTACGTCTTGGTTTTAGTTTTGCTATGAAGTTTTTTAATTTTAAAAAAATATTTTATCACGTTTCTTTTTCTGCTTCCTTTTTCTTTTGTGATTCTTGCTCAATGCTCTGTTGAGAGTATTAATCCGAAAAAAATACCGCTAAGGCACAAATATAAATTTATTCACAATAAATACCTTGAGAATATAACAAATTTAGACGACCTTTATCCGGATTGTTACAGCAAGACGGATTCTGATTTATATTATTCTCAGGAAGATTCATTTATCGTAAAGGAAAATATTAATACTGTGTGGAATAAATATAAAACCATAAGCCTTAAGGATACATACAGCGGAAACTTAGTGAACTTAGGATTTGTTTATTCAAAAAATAAGCATAAAATTTATTATGTCAACGATGATTATGAGGGAATTTGTGAAGGTCAGGTGTATTTTATACGTCTTAATCTTCTCGGCGGTCTTAAAAAACTTATTGTTGCCTATGAAGTTACAAAAGTGGACGATGAGAAGAAAATGATACAGTTTTGTTATATAAACAAAGGTATCTCCGAAGGTTCTCAAAGAGTTTTTCTATACAAAACCAAAAACGGATATACAAAAATTGAACATAAAACTTTTTATAAAAGTAATTCTAAATTAAGAGACAAAAGAATTTATCCGATATTTCACAGAAAAATAGTTAATGAACTGCATAACAACTTAATAGTATCACTGAATAAAAATCAAAAATAAAACAAGTCTTCAAGGATATAATCTTCGATAAATTTCCCTTTTTCGGTTATGTATAGCGTGTTTTTTTTATATGCCAAGTTGCCGCTGTCTATATGTTTTTTTGCCCTGTCCGATATGAATTTCACAAATTTTTCTCCGGTGCTTTCGGCAATATAAGATATATCCGCCCCCCACATAGTCCGCAGAGTTGTAATTATATAGTCATTATATTTATCGGCATCAGATAATATTTCTTTTTCAAAGAAACCGCTTCTTTTTTTTACCTTTTTGATATACTCTCCTATATTTTTTATGTTAAATTGTCTTGATTCTCCGTTATAAGAATGAGCCCCGGTTCCTATTCCGAGATAATGCTTTTGCTTCCAGTAGGCTGTGTTATGTTTTGAAAAAAAGCCTTTTTTCCCGAAGTTTGATGTCTCATAGTGAATCATATTATTTTTCCCTGCCATATTTTTTAATATTTTAAACTGGCTTATACTTTCTTCTTCGGGAATTTCTTTTAATTTTCCGGAATTACGTTTTTTATAAAAAACCGTGTTCGGCTCGTATGTAATATGATATGCCGAAAGGTGCTGAATTTTCAGGTCGAAAAAAATATTAAGATTTTTTATCCATTTTTTGGAAGTCATTCCGGGCAAGCCGTAAATTAAATCACCGCTTATGTTAAAAAATCCCGAATCCTGTGCTCTTTTAACGGCATATATTCCTTGTTCGGCATTGTGTCTTCGGTTCATAAGCCGCAAGTCTTCGCCAAAAAAAGACTGTATGCCTATACTCAAACGGTTTATCGGAGTTTTTCTCAGTTTTCTTAAGTATTCTTTATCTAAATCATCAGGGTTTGCTTCTAATGTAATTTCTGCCTTATCAAAAACATTAAATATTTTATAAATTTGCCGGAAAATATCATTAAGTTCTTTTTCGCTGAGCAGCGAAGGCGTTCCGCCTCCTATGTATATAGTTTTGACTTTTTTGTTTTCAAGATAGTTTTTTCTTAAAAGCAGTTCTTCTTTTATTACCTTAAGATATTCTTCTTTGTTTTGCAAAGATAAAGATGTAAAAAAATCACAGTAAAAGCACTTTTTGGCACAAAAAGGAATATGTATATAAATACTTGACATACTGTGATTTTAAAATGTTTTTACAAGACAGTCTCTACACCCCGACATTTGTATAACATTCACTCTGTCAATTCGTATTTTTCTGCTTTTAAAGTGTCTTTAAATCCGAAAGCAAAGGCACGTTTCAGGTATTTTTCGCTTAAAGCGGAATTGTTTTTTTGTTTTTCTCTTACCGAAGCAAAAAACCACATATCCGGATTTTCGGGTTCGAGATATTCGTATATTTTCAAGTATTTATCAATATTTTTACTCCACGGATTTGTAATTTCCTTATTAACGAACGAATACATCGCAATACCAAGATACGCTTTTGTACGGGCATAACTTTCTGCTTCAAAACGATTTTTTGATTTCATTAATTTGGTAATATTAAGAACTTCATTATGCCAATAGTTTAAATCTTTGCTGTTAAGATACTGAATATAAAGATTATTCCGGTCAATTTCTTTTTGCAGAGATGCTTCGTATTGTTTCACAAACATTTTAAAATCTTTATCGTTCAAAAGTTTATTTAATTTATTTTCGCTTTCGGGAATACCTCTTTTATAAGCAAGCTCATATTTTTTAAATGCTTTAAAATAATCTTTTTCTTTTAAAAATTTATCACCTTCTTTAATGAAATTTTTATTTAATCCGGATTGAATTCCGATTTTCTTGAATAAAAAAGTCTCTGCCGTTAAAATATCATTTTCCGGAGGCCATTCGTGAATGCCGTCAAAAACAAGCGTCAAAACATTTTTATTTTTCACGACAGGAGAAAAAGGCGAATAATACTGTCCGACAAAATTAAAATCTTTTGTCCCGATTATCATTGCCAAAGGAAAATTCAGATTTGACACTTTTTGCATATTTACACCTGCCCCGCACATCAAAACCCCGTTTGTTATATGCGAAAGTGCATATTGAAAAGCCATTCTTGCTCCGCCGGAAAATCCGGCAATATAAATTTGCTTCAGCGTTAAATTTAACTTTCTTTTTGCCGAATATATGTCATTTTCAATATTTTGCATATAGTCCGGCTGATTATTTTCAACATCATTCAATCCGATGATTGTGCAATCAAAATTTTCCGAAATTTCTTTAAACTTTGAAACAGCAAGTTTACCGTCTCCGTGCGGGTCAATAACAACAATTAATGTTTCTTTTGCTTTTTCGGTATTTTTGCTTTGCAAAACTTCAAAGTTTCCCGAAACGATTTCCGTTTTTTTTATCTTTTTTATTTTTTTCGACTTAGAATTATCGTTTTCGGAGCTGCAACTTGCAACAATAAATAAAGCAAGGATTAAGAATATTTTTTTCATAAAATTAATGTTTTCTTTTTTTTCTTCTTCTGAAAAACCAAATTAAGGCAATAAAAAACAACAATATCGGTGCAAACACCTTAACACTTGCCGCAAAGTTAATATCATTATTTAATAAATCAGCATGTTCTTTATCGCTGTGCGGCGGCATACCGAGCATATCCCGGCAGAAGTTATTGCACGCATCAACAAATTATCGTCCGGAATGTCTTTATGGCAGGCAATACAAGCTCCGACTCTTTCCATGTGTTCTCTTTGTTCCTGCGATAAAGGCGCCGACAAATCCATAGGCAAATCTTCTATTTTTGAAAACTGCGGTGTCGAACGATTGCTGATATTTTCGCCTTGTGCATTCCTTAAATCGGCATATCTGTCTGTTTCATATCCTTTCATATATTTGCCGTCATTCACACCAAACGTGTTCTTTGTGGCAGGTTAAACAACCTTTTTCGGGTGCGGGAAAGTCAGAAAAAGTATACAATGTACTCTTTTTTATATTTACTCTTTGTGCTTTAGAGAAAGACACAAATGCTAAACTGAGTAAAACTAAACCAAGAAGCACGGCAGACTTTTTCATACTGAAAGAAATTATGTTAAGAAGAAATAAAAGTAAAATTAAACAGGATAAATAACTTCTGCAAACGAATACAAAAATTTAAATATTTTCTTATTTAATTAAAATTACTTTTTAAAATAAACCGTCTTATTTCCGGTTTTTACCGGTTTTTTATATTTTTGAAACATTAAAAAAAAAATCAATGATAAATAAAAAAAAATTCGACCTGCTTGATTCTAAAAACAAAGAGGCATTAAT
>CAMZKI010000142.1 GCA_947311125.1 uncultured Chlorobiota bacterium | reverse complement strand
TTTTCTTCTTATTTTTTTTAGCCGGTTCGTTTTTCGGCTTCTCTCAAATTACAGATGATTTTGAAGACGGCGATATTGTCGGGTGGACGGAAGGAGCACCCGGAGACTGGATTGCATCAACTGATACGCCCGTTACCGGAGTTTATTCTTTAAAGCACAATCTTTCCGGAATCGCCGGTGTAAGTTACATAACGCATAATATAAACGGTATTTCAATTGATAACGGAGAAACTGTTTGGCTTTTTAATTTTAAGAACGGAGCGCGGAATCCTTCCGGCAGTAATTATTTTGGAGTTTATCTTTTTTCAGATATTCAAGACTTATCAGGAGCGGTAAACGGATATGTTTTCGGTGTAAACATGAGCGGGATAAGCGATGTTCTTACCTTGTGGAAGGTTTCCGGCGGGAACTTTACTCCGATTATAGAAACCCCTTATATTTGGCCTAACAGTGCAACAATAGGCGTTCGGATTACGCGGTCTTCACTTGGAGCGTGGACAGTAGAATATGATACAGACGGCGGTTTTGATAACCTGATTTCCGGAGGAACGGCAAATGATAATACGTTTAACAACGCCCTTTATTTTGGTGCTTTTTTTGAATTTACATCAACAAGAGCCGGAGAGTTTTGGCTTGATGATGTTTCAATGACAGGCCCTCCGGATACACAAGCCCCCGTAATTAACAGCATTGTTGCAACCTCGAATAATTCCTTGATTGTTAGTTTTAATGAAGATTTAAGCCAAACAACGGCAGAGGCCGTTTCAAATTATACTGTTGACGGCGGTATCGGAAGTCCTGTCTCCGCTGCTGTTTTAAATACCTCAAATCCGAAACAGGTTACTTTGACGTTTTCCGGAAACTTTACAGATAATACAAACTATATATTAACGGCTAATAATGTTGAAGACCTGTCCGGAAATGCAGCAAATAATGAAACGTTCGGCTTTTCATATACACAAATTGCTGCAATATCTGCAAGTCCGACATCTGCAAATACTCTTGATGTTGTATTTAATAAATCCGTTGACGTCGTAACAGCTCAAACAGTTTCAAATTATACTGTTGACGGCGGTATCGGAAATCCTGTATCTGCTGCTGTTGACGGAACAGATACGAAATTGGTGCACTTATCATTTGCTTCCGGCTTTGTATTGGAGCAGAGTTATATTTTAACGGTAAATAATATTGAAGATAATTACGGAAATGTTATTAATACGACTAATTTGTCGTTTTCGTATTATGTTCCCCAACCCTTTGATATAGTTATTAATGAAATAATGAATGATGTAAACCCGGTACCGGAAGCAATTCCTGCTCATGAATATATCGAAATTTACAATAACTCTGCATATGATATTAACATGGACGGATGGACATTGACAATAGGAACAAATACTCCGAAAGTTTTTCCGTCAAAAGTAATAACTGCCGGCGGATATGCCATTATATGCGAGGATCTTGCAGAAACTGACCTGTCTCCTTACGGAACAACAATCGGTATTATGAACCCTTCGGAACTTACAATTACCGATAAAAGGATTGTTATAAAGTCATCTGACGGAACGGTTATAGAAGACATTACATATTCTCAAAGTTGGTATCATGATACCGATAAAGACAACGGCGGGTGGTCTATGGAAAGAATAGACCCTACAAATTTTTGCACCGGAGAAAATAACTGGACCGCAACAGTTGATTATACCGGAGGCACTCCGGGAAGAGAAAATTCTGTTTTTGCTTCAAATCCGGATAATACAGCACCTTATGTTGTCGAAACAGAGTATGTTTCCTCTAAACAACTTAAAATACATTTTTCTGAGAAAGTTAAAATAAGTGATGCAGAAACCCTGACAAATTATACCTTAAATTCAAGCGTAAACCCTGTTTCCGCAATTCAGGATGCAAATGATGCAAGATTAACGGACATTTACTTTGCAAATAATTTTCCGGAAGGAAATAACTCAATTCAAATTGAAAATGTCAGTGATAATTGTGATAATTTAATGATATCTTATTCAGGAACTTTTGATTATATAAAAATTTACCCGCAAACAGTTGAGGTAATGTCAGCAAATCAATTACGTATTCATTTTTCAGAGGTTGTCGATGTTGCAACAGCTGAAAATATTTTAAATTATGTTGTTGACGGAGGGATAGGAGCCCCCTCGGTTGCAACCGTCAGCAGTAATGATGATAAAATTGTGAATTTACTTTTTTCTTCTGATTTCACTTTAGAACAAACATATATTTTAACGATTCAAAACGTAAAAGATATAAATGCCAATATTATGAACCCGGCAAGTTTAAATTTCATTTATTATATCCCGAATCCTTTTGATATTGTGATTAATGAAATTATGGCAGACATAAATCCTGCACCGGTGTCTTTGCCCGCAGAGCGATATATCGAACTTTACAATACTTCTGATTACGACATTGATTTAACCGATTGGATATTTTTGTCGGAAGGTCAATCAGAGCGTGTCTTTCCTTATATTACGTTAAAATCAGGCGAATATCTTATTCTTTGCGAAGAAGGAAAGGGTAATTTATTCTTACAATACGGAAAAGTTATTGATTTTTTAACATCAAGTGATATTATTGCTTCCGGCAGAAACTTAAAATTAATGATGCCGGATTACACGATAATAGAAGAGATAACTTACGCGGATACATGGTATAATGACCCGGATAAAGATGACGGCGGTTGGTCTTTAGAGAGAATAGACCCGACAAACTTTTGCGGAGAAGAAAATAACTGGACGGCATCTGTCGACCAGTCCGGTGGCACACCCGGACAAAAAAACTCTGTCTTTGCATCAAACCAAGACAATACGTCACCGGAGCTTATCGATATTAAAATTATCTCATCAAACCAACTGGTATTGTTCTTTAATGAAAACATTAGTTCCGAAAGCGGTTCTCAAATCATAAACTTTACGGTTAATAACGGGATAGGAAATCCCGAAAGCTCTTATGTTGACCCTGATGACAGAACAAAAATACACTTGTCATTTACAAATGATTTTTCAGATAAAGGTTCTTATCAAATTTTAGTTGAAAATATTTCTGATAACTGCGGCAATATTATTGTAACATCGGTTGCTGAAATAAACTCTGCTGTTTCGGAAAATTCCAGCTTCAGGCGTTTTTCGTCTTTTATCCAAAGAGCAAGGGGATGTATTCGGTAATATGTAAAATCCCAACCGGTTGTTTCAATAATATTGCCGCAGTTATCAGAAATATTTTCAACTAAAATTTGATAAGAACCTTTATCTGAAAAATCATTTGT
>CAMZKI010000141.1 GCA_947311125.1 uncultured Chlorobiota bacterium | reverse complement strand
TGTTTCCGATTACAAGCCCGAAAAAATAAGCAATAAGCACAGAGCCTATTTTGTTTAATACCGTAAACTTATGTGTAAGATACAATATAACGGCGGGGAAAAATAAGTAAAAAAGTATAATTACAACCATATCATCATTTTATATTTTCTATCAAAAATAGAAAAAATATGCATCTTAAAAAATGATTTTAAAAGTAAATTTACAGGTAAAGTTGAAGTTTTCTTTTCAAAATATTATTTTCTTCTTCGAGCTCGTTTATTCTGCTGAGCAAATTTAAAATTACATCCAATCCTTCAAAGTTGATATTCAAATCAAAATGCAGGCGAATTATTTTTTCTATTTCATTAATTTGATATGCTTTTATTTGCTTTATGTTATTTTCTTCTTGTATTTCAACAAGTTCGTATTTAATTAATTTATCAAAAAATGAAACGGGGATTTCATAATATTTACAAAATTCGGATATTGTTAAAGCAGTTTTTTCTTCCATTTTATCTTAATTTTGATAATTCAGTAAATAATTCTTTTTCTTTTTTTGTAAGATTTCTGGGTATTTTAATTTTATAAGTTATTATTAAATCTCCGTATTGATTTTCTTTTTTATAAACAGGAAAGCCTTTTCCTTTCAATTTAATCTTTGTTTCATTTTGGGTTTCGGGTTTTACTTTAAGTTTAACTTTTCCGGCAAGGGTATTTATAATTATTTCGCCTCCGAGAATTGCTTTATACAAATCTAAATCAACAGACAGGTATAAGTCGTTTTTGTCTCGTTTAAAGTTTGTATTGTTATTGATAACGAATTTTATGTATAAGTCGCCGTCGGGACCGCCGTTAATGCCTTTTCCGCCTTTACCTTTTATTTTTATAACCTGCCCGTTTTCAACGCCTGCGGGAATTGTTAATCGTATTTTTTTTCCGTTTACCGTAAGAACTTGTTTTTGAGTTTTATAAACATCGGTTAAGTTAAGATGCAGTTCGGCATTAAAATCTTGCCCTTTAAATTTTACAGACGAAGCTCTGCCCCGATAGCCTGAAGCAGTGCCTCCTCCGAACATTGCTTCAAAAAAATCGGAAAAACCTTCGCCTGAAAATCCGCCGAAAGAGCTTGATCCTGAATATGTCGATTGATTACCGTATTGTCGCTCGGCTTTTTCAAATTCGTCGGCATATTGCCAGTCTTTTCCGTATTTATCGTATTTTTTTCTTTTTTCGGGGTCGCTTAATACTTCGTTGGCTTCGTTTATTTCTTTAAATTTTTTTTCGGCTTCTTTATTACCCGGATTTAAATCGGGATGATATTTACGAGCCAGTTTTCTGTATGCTTTTTTTATATCATCATCCGAAGCATTTTTTGACAGACCGAGAACTTTGTAATAGTCGATATATTTCATATTCCTAAAATATCAGATTAAAAAACTGTCCGAAGGCAATAATATGCCTTACGGACAATTTTTCTGTTTTTTCATACTCGTAACCTTTCGGTTATAAATATAATTATTTTATAAGATACTTAAAATGTTTTGTTTAATTTTTTAATTTGCAAACCGAATATAAGTGCCGTTATTCCGGATATTAATATTGTAACTGATGTTAGATAAACAATTCCCAAAATTCCGAAAATAGGATTTGCTATCATAAAAAAAGCAAAAATAAGGGAAATTATACCGGAAATAAGCGTAAGCCACCATTTTTGAGTTCCGCTTTTTTTCAATACAAATGAATAAGAGATTTTAGAAACGGCTGAATACATAAGCCAAAATCCTGCAAAAATAATAAGCGATTCTGCTGATATTTGCGGATTGAAAAGTAATACGATACCTGTTAAAATTTCAAAAATTCCTATTAACAAATACCATATCCACGATTCAAAGATTTTTCTGTTTCTTATTGCAAAAATAAGGTTTAATCCGCCGTTTGTAAAAATTAACCATCCGAAAAGAACGGTAAGTCCCAAAAAAGCACTTAAAGGTTTGCTCATAAAAAATATTGAAACAGCAATAAGCAATACTCCTGCCAATACAGGCATCCACCAATAATTTATTTTGTCGGTAAATTTCATTTTTTTTGATTTTATTGTTAATAAAAAATTACATTTATCCGATAACAAATTATATTCCTGTTTTTATATTTATTTAAAACGGCATATTTCACATATTATTACGACAAAACGACAGGCTTGCAGGTTAAAAACAGGACTTTATGACAGGCGGTTAGGACTCGTTAATTGTTGCTCTTTCAAAAGGTTTTGTTCTGTCAAAAAGGTAGCGATACGTTGCATAAGTTCTGTATTGTTTTGCTCCGAGATTTTCACAAACTTTAATCATTTTAGGATTAAAATCGCCTATCCATGCAAGAACGGTATCTTTGTATCTGTTCAAAGGAACAATGGTTTCTTCTGCAAATTTTATCATTGCACCCTCCACTCCTTTTCCGTGAAAATCGTGAGCTACGCCAAACACTAATCCGTACATTGTTGTCGGTGTTTTCTTTATTTTATGCCAAAGAAATTTCAGTTTTCCGATAAGATTCATTTTCCCGTTAAGGTGTTTGAATATTTGATTTAATTCGGGTAAATTCAAATACATTCCTACGGGACGATTATCATAAAATGCAAAAATTATAATATCAGGATCAATAACGGGTTTCATCGTTTTAAACATTTTATATGTAACACGCCAATCCATTTTTTTGAAATTTTTCTGTGTGTGCCCCCAAGCATCATTGTAAACTTCCGTAAAGTATTTGGCAACTTGTTCGGTTGTAAGTCCTTTGATATTTCTGCATTCAAATTTCGGGTCTTTTCGCAGTATATTTGCTTTTCTTACAAAAACTTCTTGTGCGGGGTCTGTCGTTAAACGATGATACATTAATTGGTAATAGTAAACTTTAAAGCCGTAATTTTCAAACAACGGTACATAATATTCAGGATTGTAGTTCATGCCGTAGGTATTAGGGTCTGTAAAGTTTTTTATCAACAAGCCCCAAAATTGGTCTTTCTCGCCGAAATTTATCGGTCCGTCCATTGCTTCCATTCCTTTTTCGGCAAGAAATTTTTTGGCTGTATCAAAAAGCAGATTTGCGGCTTCTTGGTTATTTACACATTCGAAAAAGCCTATACCTCCGGTAGGTTGCTTAAATTTTTTATATTGTTTGGGATGAACCCACGCAGCAATTCTTCCTGTCAGATTCCCTTCGGAATCTTTTAGAACCCAACGTTTTGCATTTTTTCCGTCGTAAAATTTATTTGTTTTTGTATGAAATTTTTTTTCAATGTCGTTTTCTATATGCGGAATCCAATTTGTATCATTTTTATAAATAATACGCGGAACTTTATGAAATTCCTTTATCAGTTTTTTATCAGTAACTTCTAAAATTTTCATAGATTTTTGTTATTTTCTTAAAAATACGGAAAGTTGCTGACGTAAACCTACAGAAACCTTAACCGGCAACATTCTGTATTTTACCAGTTTTCCGTCATTATCAACAATATACACCTCTTGTTCCTTCAAGTTTTGCAATTCTTCATTTTCTATATCCAATATGTCCCCGAGATAAATTCCGTCATATTTTTTTTCAATGTCGGGCAGTAATGTTTTAATATCCGCACCTTTTATTTTATTTTTATCCTGAACGTTCAGAATTTCTGAAGCTTTTTTGTTTATAAATTCTATTTCATTGTCTTTATTTAATGTAATTATTGCTTCCGGCAAACTGTCAAATGTCTTTTGACCGAGTATGTAAGCCGTTTCCGTATTCAGGTAAAGTTCTCTCATCTCTTTACGAATCTGTTCTGTTCGTTTAGTCATTCGCTCTTTAACAGTTTCTATTTCTTTCAGTTGGTTTTGAATTATTTCTTCCTGCTCTTTAATCTTTTCGGCAAAATTAACCTGTTGAGAATAATCATACCCGAGGAATTTAATTGATGTTATGTTTTCATTAATATCTTTTTCGGTAAAAATTGTTCCGTAAAACCGGACAGGGAGACCTTTCGCATCCAGAAAATCTATTTCCCCTTCATAAGTTTCGTCAGAATCAATAAGTTTTTCAATAATATTGTTCATTGCCTGTAAGCCTGTTTCGGGAACTAAATTATTTATTGTTTTCGGGATATTTTCTTTATCCGTAAAGGACAACTTTTTTAACATTTGTTCGCCTACATTTAAAACATCTCCGTTTATCTGAAAATCAAGAGATTGCAGTGCATTATCTATTTTCTTCAGCTTGAGTTCAAAATTCTGAATATCCGTTTTTAATTGTGTGGCATCAATGCCGAGAAAAAGAATTTTTTCATTTTTACCTTTCTCATTTTTCAGTCCTATGTATGAAGATTCTATCCAGACAGTTTTTCCGGATTTTGTCAAATGTCTTATAAGTCCTTCTATATGCGAATTCTTGATTAGAACCGTTTCTTTCAGGTTATCAAACCATTCGTCCGAATCCGGACTTACAAATTTAGAAATATCTTCATTTTCAATTTCGGAATTTGATTTATATTCAAATAATTTAAGAAATTTTCGATTTGCAAATAACAGTTTTCCTTCGTTAGAAAATTCTGCTCTTATCAGGGCATTATTTGTAGCATCCTGATATGAACGAAATGCTGCACTCTGAATATCGGCATTTTCCTGCAATCGTCTCATCTCCGAGATTGTTTTTTGCAGTTCGTCTTCCCGGCTGGTAAGCACCTTTGCCTGTTCTCTTGATTCTTTCAAAAGAGCAGCAGTTTCTTCGTTAATTTTAAGAGTTGATATTGTCATTGCCGTATTTTCGGCAACTTGTTCGATAAATTTAATTTCGTATTCTTTGTATTCTTTAAAAGATGCTATTTCAATTGCACCGTGTATTACTCCCTCTTGGGTAACAACCGGAACAATCAGTAAGCTTTTAGGTTTTGCTCTTCCCAGTCCTGATTCTATTTCGATGTAATCATCCGAGATGTTTTTAAGATAGTTGGATTTTTTTTCTGCGATACAGGCTCCTATAAGTCCTTCGCCCCATTTAAGTTCTTTATCGGCAAAACGTTTTTTGCCTGATGCAAAGTTTGCAACTTCTTTTATTACTTTACCGTTCGGATTTGAGTCGTCTATAAGATAGAAAGCAGCTTGATAGGCTTCTGTGTATTTTACAAGTTCGTTTGTTACGGTTTTGGTTAAAACCTCAATATTTTCGTTATATTCTCGTAATACGGCTCCGAAATATGCCAAACCTTCAGAGGTTTCAGCTCTTTGAGCATCTTCTTGTTTTCTTTTTTCCTGTTCTTCTTGTCGTTTGTCGATTTCTTCACTCAAATTAATCAGTGAATAAATTATTTTATCATCTTCGGGTAAATTTTTAAGATTTTTTATTGACTCTCCTTTTCTTAATTTTTCTATAACATTAAAAATTAATCGGGAGTGTTGTTTTTCCTCTTCGAATTCGGCAAATTTAGACCGGAATAAATTATTTAAGTTTAAATCTGTTATGTATCCTATTATTATTGTTAAAAATGCCGGTATAAAAAGCATAAAGAAGACAATCCTGTTTTCTGCGAAGAATGAAGATACATCCTCAATTCTGAAATCGACATTAGCTGAGATAAGGATTATCAACATAATAAAGACACTTATTATAAAACCTGCCGCTAAACCTGTCAGTGTGTATTTTAAACTGAATCTTATTTTTTCCTGAGCCACTTTACATAGTTTTATTTAAGTTGCTAATTTAAAAAATTATTTGTAAAATAAACATAAAAAAGGACAACCGTTTACGATTGTCCTCTTTATTTTATCATTATTTTATTTTTACTCTGAGACAACTTCAAAAGGCAATTCTACTTTTATGTCTCGGTGTAATTTAATTATTGCGTTGTATTTGCCCACTTCTTTTACTTCTTTTTCAAC
>CAMZKI010000140.1 GCA_947311125.1 uncultured Chlorobiota bacterium | reverse complement strand
CTGTTCTGACACCGGCTCTCATAAGTTTACCTGATTGTAAATCAGTAACCTGAACACCGTTTTTAATTTTCAGTTTTTCTTTTGTTTCTGTCGAAATACTTGAAAAGCTTGCACCCAAAACTTGTATTATGTCTTTATTTATAACATCGGTTGTTCCTAAACTGTTTTTAAGCGTAACAAGAAACTTTTTCAATTTACCGTTTCTTTCAACCCAAACTGTTATTTTATCTCCCGGGCTGTATCTGCTTATTTGTTCCTGAAGTTCAGAAACTTTTTCAACGGTAACGTCATTAACTTTCACTATTACATCTTCTTTTTCAATTCCTGCTTCTTCGGCAGCACTGCCTTTATTGACATTTACTACGTAAACTCCTTCCGGCTTGTCCATATCAAGTTCTTCGGCTAATTTTGCATCAACATCGCGAATGTTAACCCCGAGTAATGCCCTTTGAACGGTTCCGTATTCTTTTAAATCGGCAACAACTTTTTTAACTATCGATACCGGAACAGCAAAAGAATATCCGGAATAAGAACCGGTTTGAGAAGCTATGGCTGTGTTTATACCGACTAATTCGCCGTTTGTGTTTACTAAGGCTCCTCCGCTGTTGCCCGGGTTAACGGCAGCATCGGTTTGAATAAACGATTCAATTGCATATTGTTGTTTTTGTCGCAACAGGTTTATATTTCTGGCTTTTGCACTTACAATACCGGCTGTAACGGTTGAAGTAAGGTTAAACGGATTTCCCACGGCTAAAACCCATTCTCCTATTTTTAATTTATCAGAATTTCCGTAAGGAATCGTCGGCAAATCTTTTTCTTCTATCTTTAATAAGGCTATATCCGTAGCAGGATCTCTTCCTATAAGTTTTGCCGTATATTTTCTTTTATCGTTTAATACAATCTGAATATCATCAGCATCTTCAACAACGTGATTATTAGTAACTATATAGCCGTCGCTTGAAATTATAACCCCGGAACCGGATGCTTTCGACGGCATTCTGTATCCGAAATCACCCCCAAAAGGATTTCCGAAAAAGAAATCTTGAAGTGAAGGTTGTGTTTGATGAGCTTCGTAAGTTGTTTTAACATGAACAACGGCATTTACTGTTTTTTCTGCAGCTGTAGAAAAATCAGGTAAAACAGTTGTTGCCGCAGGAAAATTATTTGTCTTATATACAGGAATTTCTGTTTTTTCTGTTTGAAGAACTTTTTGTTCCGGTTCAAAAATACTGTTTAAACCAAAGGCTGCAATCCCGCCTAATAATGCCGTTAAAAAAAGAGTAAAAACTCTTTTAGCACTTCTGTCGGAAATTTTTTCAGAATTTTTCATCGTTCTTAAATTTTTGTTATTATTTAGTAATTAATTTTGTTTTTTTAACCATTATCAGATTGTATGGAAACAAATGACGAACCAAACATATATTTGAAATAATTATTGACATTTTGACATATGCTAAAACGCATATAAGTTTTGTTTGTTACATAATTTTATACATTTTTTCAGTGAAGAAATTGAATTTATTATTTTACAACAATTTACAATTAATATCTGTTTTATGGAATTTTATAAATATACGGGAGCCGGTAACGATTTTATTTTAATTAATAACTATAACGGTGAGTTGCCGGATTTATCTGAAAAGCAAATCAGTTTTTTATGTAACAGACGTTTCGGAATCGGTGCCGACGGTATTATGATTTTAAAAAAACACCCTGATTTTGATTTTGAAATGGAATATTTTAATTCTGACGGAAGCGGAGGTACAATGTGCGGAAACGGGGGAAGATGCATAGTCGCTTTTGCCCGAAAAACAGGTTTTATAAACGATTATGCAAAATTTATTGCATCAGACGGAATACACGAAGCATATATTCTAAATGACAATATCGTAAAGTTAAAAATAATTGACGTTAAAAAAATTGAGAAAATATCAAACGATTATACTTGCTATACAGGTTCCCCTCATTACATAAGGTTTTGCAGTAATATTGGCAGTAGTAATGTATATGAAGAAGGACAAAAAGTCAGATTTTCCGACAAATTCAAAAATGAAGGGATAAATGTAAATTTTATTGAGATTTTACGCGATAATGTCTTAAAAATAAGGACTTACGAAAGGGGGGTGGAAAACGAAACCTTGGCTTGCGGAACCGGAGCCGTAGCATCGGCTTTGACATATGCCGAAATTAATAATTTAAAATCGGGTGAAATAATTTTAAATGCAAAGGGCGGCAGGTTAGTTGTAAATTTTGAAAAGAAAAATAACGGCTTTGAAAATATTTGGTTGTCCGGACCTGCTGATTTTGTTTTTAAAGGCATAATTAATCCGCCTGTAAATATCTGAAAAACAATACTGTAAAAATATCGGTCGTTTATATAATTAATTATTGTCTAATTGTTTGAAAAATCAATTTACAGTAATACATTTGCAACTCGTTTTGAAATATACACTATTATGTCTTCGGGGATTTTAAAAAAGAAATTAAGAAGTTTTATGCACCGGTATACTTTTAAGTTTCTTAAATGGCGGCTGAAACATATGTCTGATAATCAATTTTTGTTGATACTGTCTGCTGTTGTTGGTTTTCTTGCCGGAATCATTGCCTTTTTAATTAAAGGAGCCGTTCATCTTATTCAATTATTGCTGAAAAGCAGTTTTTTTGAAAATACAGAAAACTTTCTGTACATAATTTTCCCTGCGATAGGTATTTCTCTTACGGTTATTTTTATAAAATACGTTATAAAAAGGCAGGTACAGCACGGTATACCCGGTGTTTTGTATGCCATTTCTCAATCATACGGGTTTATAAGGATGCACAATTTGTTTTCATCAGTTATAACAAGTGCATTTACGGTAGGTTTCGGCGGGTCGGTAGGGTTGGAAGGTCCTACTGTTGCCACAGGTGCTGCATATGGTTCGGTTTTAGGACGATTTTTCCATCTTAATTACAAACACAGAATTTTAATTCTCGGAGCAGCTTCGGCAGGAGCAATGTCTGCAATATTTAAAGCTCCTTTGGCAGGTGTTGTTTTTGCATTGGAAGTTATAATGATTGACTTGACTATGTATTCGGTTGTTCCGATTTTAATAGCTTCCGTAACAGGAACAATTACATCTTATTTCTTATTCGGTCTCGGTGTTATCTATCCTTTTCAAATGAAAGACCCTTTTGTAATGAGCGATATACCTTATTATATTATACTCGGTATAATTACAGGTCTTATTTCTGCTTATTTTACAGAGGTTTATGTTTTTGTTGAAAAACTTTTTGAACGAATAAAAAAAGCTCGTTATAAATTTCTGATAGGAAGTTTCAGTCTCGGAATTCTAATTTACTTTTTTCCTTTTTTCTACGGTGAAGGCTATGAAGTAACCAATTCTGCTTTGCACGGCAATTTTGGTTATCTTTTTGAAAATACTCTGTTTGAAAGTATGTCTGAAAACCAAATAATGATATTTATTCTTTTTATCGTTATTATACTTCTTAAAGTAGTAGCAACCTCAATAACTTTCGGAAGCGGAGGAATAGGAGGCATTTTTGCGCCTACCCTGTTTACCGGAGCAAATACAGGATTGTTTTTTACAATTCTTGTCGGTTCCCTCGGAATGGGAACCCTGTCGCACGAAAACTTTGCTCTTGTCGGAATGGCAGGTATGATAGCAGGAGTTTTGCATGCTCCTCTTACGGCAATATTCCTTATCGGAGATTTAACAGGAGGTTACGGACTGTTTGTTCCGTTGATGGTTGTAGCTACAATTTCGTTTGCAACCGTGCGAATTTTTCATAAAAACTCTGTTTATACAATACAACTTGCCAGAAGAGGTGAGCTTATGACACATCATAAAGATAAAAATATTCTTAAAATGATGAAAGTTAAAAATTTAATAGAGAATAATTTTATAAAACTAAGACCTGATTATAATCTGAGACAAATTAAAGAAGCCTTTCTTAAATCTGAAAGGAATATTTTTCCTGTTGTTGATGATGATAATAATTTCTTGGGACTTATAACATTACAGAATTTTAAAAATATAATTTTTGATAAAGAAAAATACGAAAGAGTTTTTGCAAGTCAAATAATGTTTAAACCGAATGTTGTAGTCGATATTAATGATACAATGGCAGAAGTAGCAAAAAAGATCCAAACAAGCGGTTTGTTTAATGTTGTTGTTTTAAACGGAAAAAAATATGTCGGTTTTGTATCCAAAGCAAATGTATTTTCGTCATACAGAAGAATAATCAGAAAATTCTCAGATGATTAAAAACTTTTCCGGAATAACGTATTTTTATTAATTTTGAAACAAAAAATGCCCGATACCGACAAGCAATATGAAGACGTAATAAAATTATGCAAAGATATTTTTGATAAAAAACTCAAAGATTACGGCACAGCTTGGCGTATTCTGCGTCCGTCTTCAATTACAGACCAAATTTTTATAAAAGCTCAGCGTATAAGAAGCCTTGAAACAAAGAAAGAGCAAAAAATTGACGAAGGAATAATACCCGAATACATAGGCATTATTAACTATGCACTCATTGCTCTCATACAACTTGAACTCGGCACTTCCGATGATATAAACTTAGAACCCGACCAAGCAAAAAAAATGTATTTGCATTATTTCAAAAAGGCAAAAGAGCTTATGATGAAAAAAAACCATGATTATGACGAAGCGTGGAGAAGTATGCGGGTAACATCTTTTACAGATTTAATTTTAATGAAAATTTTCAGAACTAAAGAGATAGAAAATAATGAAGGAGAAACACTTATATCTGAAAATGTTGACGCAAACTATTACGATATGATTAATTATGCCGTTTTTGCATTGATAAAATTAGTTACGGAAAAAAATAAAAAGTAATGAAAAAAAACTTTTTTCACATCAGCAGAATTATAACCGGTCTTATATTTATTTTCTCCGGTTTAGTTAAAGCAATTGACCCCGTAGGAACCCAAATAAAATTCAGCGATTATTTTGAGGCAATGGGATTAACATTTTTAATGCCTTATGCTCTTATTTTGGCATTTGTATTAAATGCCGTTGAACTTACGGTAGGCCTTATGCTGCTGTTTAATACATTCTCTAAATTTGCATCTTGGTTGGGATTGTTACTGATGCTGGTTTTTACGCCTCTGACATTATGGCTTGCAATAACAAATTCGGTAACAGATTGCGGATGTTTCGGCGATGCCGTAAAACTTACAAACTGGGAGACATTTCGGAAAAATATTATACTGCTGATTTTTATTTTCATAATATTCTTCGGAAAGAAAAAATACGGAACAAGCTTTTCAACCCGAAAAACAAAAATTGCGATATCAGGATTTATCATTTTTGCTTTAGGGTTTCAGTTTTATAACTATTGCAATTTACCAGTCATTGATTTCAGACCATTTAAAGAAGGAACAAACATAAAAGAAGCCGTTACAATTCCTCCTAACGCAGAAAAAGACGTTTACGAAACGGTTTTATATTACAAAAATTTAAAAACAGGAGAGAAAAAAGCATTTAATATCAACAATATACCTTATGAAGACACTTTAAACTGGGCTTATGATACAACAATCTCAAAACTTATAAAAAAAGGTTACGAACCTCCGATTCACGATTTCTTTCTCTCAACCCTATACGGAAAAGATGTTACGGAAGACATTCTTAATTACAAAAACCTTACGTGTATTTTAATTATGCCTGATTTTAAAGAAGGAATAAAAAAAATTAAAAAATATAAGAAAAAATTAGATGATATAGCATATTATGCAGATTATAATCATTACCCTTTCTATTGCTTTACATCTTCTGAAACATCCGTAGTTGAGCAATATAAAAACAGTTTGCCCGAATACATTCGGGTTCTTGCGGGAGATAAAAAAATGCTGAAGACCTTTATTCGTTCAAACCCCGGTTTTGTGCTTATGAAAGATGCAAAAATTCTGAAAAAATATCACTATTCTGATATTCCCGACGTAAATGAAATTAAAAAACTAAATAACCCATATTATGAGAAATAAAATTGTTGCAGGAAACTGGAAAATGAATACAATTGTCAGAGAAGGCGTAGCTTTAGCTTCTGATATAAACGTTTCGCTTAAAGACATTAATTTACCTGAAAACGTAAAAATAATTCTTGCCCCGCCCTTTACCCACATTGCTTTTGTCGAGCAAGTTACCGATGATAAAAAAATAATAATTGCAGGACAAAATTGTTCAAGCGAAGAACAAGGAGCATATACCGGAGAGATATCAGCAAAAATGCTGAAAATGATAGGTTGTTCAGCTGTTATAATCGGGCATTCCGAAAGACGAGCATATTTTTGCGAAACTTCCGAAACTTTGGCAAAAAAAACAGAACAAGCTCTTAAAAATGAACTGACACCGATTTTTTGTTGCGGTGAAAAACTTGAAGAAAGAGAAGCCGGAAATCATTTTAACATAGTGAAGAATCAAATTTCGGAATCATTATTTAATTTATCTGAAAAAAACTTTTCAAAAATTGTTATTGCATACGAGCCGGTATGGGCTATCGGGACAGGTGTTACGGCAACAAAAGAGCAGGCACAGGAGATGCACGAATTTATTCGTAAATCCGTTGCCGAAAAATACGGAAACAATACAGCCGAAAAACTTACGATTCTTTACGGAGGGAGTGTAAAACCAGATAATGCGGCTGAAATTTTTTCAATGCCTGACGTTGACGGAGGGCTTATAGGCGGTGCTTCGCTTAAAGCAGACAGTTTTGTTGATATTGTTAAAGCAATTTTATAAATCAGTAATAAAATGGCAGAGAAAAAAATATTTACGGCAGGAGACATGAGTCCCAAATCTCGTTCCGATTGTTTTGTTACATTGGAAATAAAAGAATCCGGCGGATTAGAAATTAATCTTAAAAGTAAGGTTAAATCGCTTTACGGAGAGTCAATTATCAAATTAAGTAAAGAAGTGTTGACTTTTTTTAATATTAATAATGCAAAATTAGATATAACCGATACCGGAGCTTTAGACTTTACGATAGCGGCAAGAATTGAAGCGGCAGTTAAACAGGCTGTAAAAACAGATAAAGATTTCTTACTTGATATACTTGAAGAAAATAAGTATTCAACAGAAAAAGAACAATTCAGATTTTCCAGACTCTATCTTCCCGGAAACAGTCCTAAAATGATGCTTAATGCAGGAATTCATAAACCCAACGGTATTATCTTAGATTTAGAAGATTCCGTTGCACCTGCAAAAAAACACGAAGCACGTTTTCTTGTCAGAAACGCTTTGAGGAGTATTGACTTTTACGGTGCAGAGCGTATGGTAAGGATAAATCAACTGCCTGCCGGATTAGAAGATATAAAATATGTTGCTCCTCATTATGTTAATCTGATTTTAATTCCGAAATGCGAAACGGCAGAACAGATAAAGCAAGTTGATGCCGAAATTGAGAAACAACGAAAAATTCACGGGTTTACCTATCCGATTTATTATATGCCTATTTTGGAAAGTGCCCTCGGTGTTGAAAATGCTTTCCGAATAGCAACAGCATCGGAAAATATTGTTGCAATGGCGATAGGATTGGAAGATTTTACGGCAGATATAGGCGTAAAAAGAACAAAAGAAGGAAAAGAATCATTATTTGCCCGTATGCGAATGGTCAATGCCTGTAAAGCGGCAGGTATTCAGCCTATCGATTCGGTATTTTCGGATGTAGGCGACGAAGAAGGATTGAGAGCAACGGTCAAAGAAAGTAAGATGTTGGGATTTGAGGGAATAGGGTGTATTCATCCCAGGCAAATAGCTCCCATACACGAAAGTTTTGCTCCCGATAACTCGGAAATTGAAAAAGCCGAGAAAATTTTGAAGGCTTTCAAAGAAGCAGAGAAAAAAGGACTTGGAGTTATTTCGATAGGTTCTAAAATGATTGACCCGCCGGTAGTAAAAAGAGCTGAAAAAATAGTTAACTTAGCACTTGAATTAGGTATTTTATCAAAAAAACAATCGGATAAAACAGAATAAGTTTTCAGGGTTTGCTGTTTTTTTTATTTTTACCGTGATAAGTTACTGTCTAATTTAAAATTTTTATAAATGAAAAAGGTTTTAACAATTATAGGCTTGTCGGTTTTATTTTTTACTGCCGTGAATTCTCAAAATAATATCGGAATTTTTGTGGGAGGAGGCATCAGTGATATGAGAACTTTACAAGAAACAGCCGATTTAACAAACAGTATAAATGCCGATATGAATTTTTTACCGTCTTATTACGGCGGGTTTAATTTTGAGAATATAATCACGGAAAGGCAACTTTATTTTCAGTTCGGTTTACAGGCAATCAGCAGAGGGTACTCTTCAAACAATGACAGTATAAGTTATTTTATTCATAACGCATATATTCCTCTTGAATTAAAATATAAATATTTTTTCAGCAGAAGAGGAGAGGGGAATGTTTTTATTTCGGCAGGACCTTATGTTGCAGCATCATATAAAGGCACAAAAAAGAATATAGCTTTAGAAGCAGCAGCCGAAGCAGATACAACGGGAACAATAGTTTTCTCGCCGGAAATAAAATTCGGCAAACTTGCAACCGATGATATGGAGCCTTTTGATTACGGCATTAATGCAACGGCAGGCTTCGGATACAGCCATATTCAAATTGCATACAATTTCAGTTTAGGCTTGCGAAATATGATTCCGTCACAACTTGTTTCCGATTATGAAACAGCGGGAATGTTTGTTCCTAAATTAAAACATATGAACCATTCCGTTACCGTAGGATTTTATTTCAGTAATAAATAGCTTAGTTTTACATAATATTAATAATTTAGTCGGGTTTAATTTATATGACCCGACTTTGTTTTTTATTATGACAAAAAAAGAAAGATATAAAAACGTTATCAATTGGTTCAGTGAGAATATGCCTGTTGCCGAAACCGAGTTAGAATATAATAATCCTTATGAATTGCTGGTAGCCGTAATACTTTCGGCACAATGCACGGATAAAAGGGTTAATCTTATTACTCCCGATTTTTTTAAACGTTTTCCGGATGCTTATGCTTTGGCTAAAGCTGAAATTGCAGAGGTTTTTGATTACGTAAAAACATGTTCTTACCCTAATAATAAAGCAAAACATCTTGTAGGGATGGCAAAAGTTCTTACGAAAGAGTTTAACAATAAAGTTCCTTCCGATATTAAAGAACTGCAAAAAATGCCCGGTGTAGGCAGAAAGACGGCAAACGTTATCGCATCCGTTATTTTTAACAAACCCGCAATGGCTGTTGATACACACGTTTTCAGAGTATCTGAAAGAATCGGGCTTACAGTAAACGCAAAAACGCCTTTGGCTGCTGAGCAACAACTCGTAAAAAACATTACTCCTGATTTATTGCCGGTTGCACATCACTGGCTTATTCTTCACGGCAGATATATTTGCCTTGCCCGAAAACCGAAATGCGAAAAATGCGGACTTACAGAATGGTGTAAATATTATCAAAAAAGAAAAACTTAAACTGAATTTTATTATTTATTTTTTAAAGAATTAACTTCATTTATTATCGCAGCGGCTAATTCTTCGGCTTCGTTTTTGCTTTTTCCTTCGGCATAAATACGAATTATAGGTTCTGTATTTGATTTCCTGAGATGAACCCATCCGTCCGTAAAGTCTAATTTAACACCGTCAATGTCTGTAATTTCAACATCTTTGCGAGAAGAAAATTTATCTTTAATGTTTTTTAGTATTTTATCAACATCTGTTTCGGAAGTTAAATCAATTTTATTTTTTGAAATAAAATAATCGGGATATTTTGCTCGCAGTTCTGAACATTTTAAGCCTGATTTTGCCAGATGCGTAAGAAACAATGCTATTCCGATAAGGGAATCTCTTCCGTAGTGCAATTCCGGAAAAATAACACCTCCGTTGCCTTCGCCGCCGAATACGGCGTTTACTTCTTTCATTTTTGCAACTACATTTACTTCTCCTACCGCCGATGCGTAATATTTGCCGCCGTGTTTTTCCGTAATGTCCCGTAAAGCCCGGCTCGATGATAAGTTTGATACGGTATTTCCCGGAGTTTGTGAAAGAATAAAATCTGCGATTGCCACAATTGTATATTCTTCGTTAAACATTGTTCCGTTTTCGTTTATTATTACTAAGCGGTCAACATCAGGATCTACGGCAAAGCCTGCATCAAGAGATTTTTCTTTCATTAAGTCGGAAATTTGAGACAGATTTTCCGGGACAGGTTCCGGAGTATGAGCAAAATTACCCGTAGGTTCGCAATTTAGTTTTACGATTTCCGCAACACCTAACTGCTCAAGCAAAGCCGGAACGGCAATACCGCCTACAGAATTTACAGCATCAACGGCAATTTTAAAATCGGCTTTTTTTATTGCGTCGGTATCAACATATTTATTTTGAAGTATTAAATCAATATGCTTTTGAAGATAATCTTTATTTTCAATTGTTTGATATTTGTCTGTTTCCGAAAAATGAAAATTGTCAAAATCGGTTTCTGCTATATTTAAAAGTGCATCTCCGTCTTCTGCCGAAATAAATTCTCCTTTTTCGTTCAGCAGTTTTAAAGCATTCCATTGTTTCGGGTTATGGCTTGCGGTTATGATAATTCCCCCGTCAGCTTTTTCTTCGGTAACTGCAATTTCTGTAGTAGGTGTTGCAGCTAAACCTATGTTTATAACCTTTACTCCGTTTGCAGCCAAAGCTCCCGTTACCAAATTTTCGACAGATTTGCCTGAAATACGTGCATCTCGTCCCGTTACTATTTTTATGTTGCTTTTTCCTGTTCTCTTTTTAATAATTTCGCAAAATGCCGAAGTAAATTTTATTATATCAATCGGAGTTAAATTATTCCCGGGTTTCCCGCCTATTGTTCCTCTTATTCCGGATACTGATTTAATTAATGTCATATTTTTCTATTTTTTGTCAAAAATAGAAAAAAACAGTTTTATTAAGACCTGCTGTAAATAAAATTTATAATATATTTGAGTTTTGAATATTTTACTTATGAAAAAAACATTATTTACCGGATTATTAGTTATAAGCAGTTGGTTACTGTTATTTTCTCAGCAACAAATACCTAACGGTAATTTTGAAAACTGGACAGGCGGAGAACCTGACAGTTGGAATTCAATAAGTACCGTAAATCAAACGACAGACGCTTTTCAGGGCAGTTATGCAGCAAATTTATCGAGTGTTTCAATACTCGGACAGTTTATTCCCGGATTAGTTACCTTAGGAAATGTTGATGTTGCAAATCAGACATTAACCGGCGGAACACCTTATGCTGACAGACCTGACGGAGTAAGTTTCTTTTTTAAATATTTACCTTCCGGTGTTGATACTATGTTTTTCTTTGCTTATTTAACAAGATGGAATGATATAACATTGCTTGCGGATACAATCGGTATGACGGGGTATATGAACAGCGACACTTATAATATTTACACAAGGATAGACTTACCTTTTATATATAACTCGACAGAAATTCCGGATACTCTTAATATTATATTTTTATCGTCAGGGTTTTCCGGAAATTCAGGAAGCTCTTTACTTATTGACAGTTTGATAATGAAAAACGGAACTATAGTTTCGCCTACTTATTGCTTTTCTGCCGATGAAATAACTGCAAACAGTTTTAAGGCTCATTGGCTGGCTGTTCCTAATGCAACAAGTTACAGCCTTGATGTATCTGAAAGTGCTGATTTCCATACTTTCTTAAGCGGTTATGAGAATTTGAATACCGGACTTGATACTTTTTATACTGTTAATGTTACCGGCACCGGTACGTATTATTACAGAGTAAGAGTGAATTATGATACGGAAACAAGTATTAACTCAAATACTGTTGAGGTTATTGCCCAAAGCAACTATGTAAATAATAACTTTGACAATGTAACGGTTTATTCCGTAAACAGAAATATAATTTTAGAGTCAGGAAGTAATGATATAAAGAAAGCCGTAATTTATGATATGTCGGGACGGCTTGTTGCAGAAATAGTCTGCTTGTCAGGTAATTGCAGTGTAGGTATTCAAAAAACCGGCATTTATATAGTTGAAATTCATATTCAAAATAAAATTTTAAGAAGAAAAGTAATATTAAAGTAAGTTAGCGTAGCCGCAGTATTTATTTTTTGATAAAAATAAGAGTGTAGCCGGAATGATTTTATTATGAAAATAAACAAAGATTATTGGGAAAAACTTTATGCAAATAAAGAGCTCGGTTGGGATATCGGATATGTAAGCACACCGCTGAAAGAGTATGCAGACCGACTTACAGACAAAGAAATAAGTATTTTAATTCCGGGCGGAGGGAGCGGCTACGAAGCGAGCTACCTTTACAAAAAAGGCTTTCGTAATACTTTTTACCTTGATTATTCTGAAGAAGCCGTGAAAATTTTCAGGAAAAGAGATTCTTTATTTCCGGAGGCAAACATTATTAATGATGATTTTTTTAATCACAACGGCAATTATGATTTGATTTTGGAACTTGCATTTTTTACTTCGATTGTTCCTGAAGACAGAGAGAAATTAGCCTTGAAAATTTATGATTTGCTTCTTCCGGGCGGCAAATATGTCGGTTTATTTTTTAATCACGAATTTAAACTTAATAAACCTCCTTTCGGTGCAATGAAAGAAACATATTTAGAACTGATAAAGGATAAATTTAGGGTGAAAACCTTTGAAATTGCTTATAACTCAATAAAGCCCAGAGCCGGCAGAGAATTATTCTTTATTTTCGAGAAAGCTTAATCCGGTATTTCCCTAAGCATCATAAGCTCGTAATCATCAAAATCAATAAATCCGTATTTTTTGTATACTTTTAAAGCTTTTATATTCTGTTTATGGACTTCTAATTTTACCTGATACCCTATTTCTTTAATTATTTTCATACACTCGTCCATTAATTTTACTGACAATCCCTGTCCTTGAAAATCCGGATGTATGCCGAAATGATGTAAAAAAGTTCTCCTGTTATCATGTGTAATCCAGGCAGTTCCCGTTATTTTTCCGTTTTTTTCCATAATCAGTAATCTTCCGCCGGCATTAATTGTTCTCATTATTACTTCATTATTATCTCCTCTTTCTTTACCTCCCATTCCGGTTAATGTCCATAAGTTCATCACTTCGTCAAAGTCGTCGGGTGTATAGTTTCTGAATGAAATTTTATTTTTTTCCTTCATAAGTTCATAATTTTGAATATGTCCGATATTGCAAAGCGTCATAAAAAAATATTCTTTATTTACCGACAAATATATTTAATTTTGACATAAAAATTTCAGGAAAAATATTTCTGATGCATTTATTTCCGGAATTTAAAGTAATATTTTGATTATATTTCTGAAAACTTGTGTTGATTTATGCAACTGTTTTATAAAAAATAAGTCTTTTATCTGGGTAAGTCGTTTAAATTTTAAAAAATAAAAATTATGAAAAAAAATATTCTTTTAGTTTTCTTATTCTTTTCCGGTATAAGTTTTAGTTTGTCGCAAAGCAAAACAACTTTTTTGTTAAAACAAAAAAGTGATAAGTTTGAGGTTATAAATCAGTCGCAGTCAGGATTTACCGCTAACGGTAATATATCAAAACTGTTTTTTGATAATAAAAAAACAAATAAAGGCTCTTTTGCAGAACTTAAAGCTTCCGGTCTTGTTAAAACATTCGGGTCGGGTAACCCTGATTTACCGGTTTATTCTCGGCTTATTGAAGTTCCGCAAGAAGCAAAAGTAAAAATTTCCGTTGTTTCTTATGATGAAGAAATTATTGATTTAACAAAGAGAGGAATTACTGAAAAAATTATGCCGGCACAACCTCCTTTAAGAAAGGATGTTGATAGGAAAGATGTCCCGTTCTGTTATAATGAAAAAGTTTACAATACGGATAAGTTTTTCTCACAGGGAAGTATCGCAATTTATGAAAACGCAGGACAAATGCGTGATGTAAGATTAGGACGTATTGAAGTAAGACCATTTGAATATAATCCGGTAAAAAATCAATTGAAAGTTTTAAATAATATTATAATAAAAGTAGAATTTGAAGGTGCTGATTATGCAAAAAGTTATAAACTTAAAAGAAAATACGCATCACCGTATTTTTCCGTTTCCGGAAACTCTGTAATTTATAAGTTGAAAGATGCTTCGAAAGAGTTAATACAAAGTGCTCCTGTAACATACGTGATAGTTTCGCCGCCTGAATTCAGAGATTCTCTTCAACCGTTTATTCAATGGAAAACAATGAAAGGGTTTAATGTAATTGAGGCTTATACGGATAATCCTGATGTAGGAACAACGGTAAGTTCTATAAAAGCGTATTTGCAAAATTTATACGAAAGTCCTTCTCCCGGAATAAATCCGCCTTCTTTTATACTTATTGTAGGAGATATTGATAAAATACCGGCAACACAGCATTCCGAAGTATCAAATTCTCCTTACTCTGATCTTGATTATGCAGAATATACGGGAGATTATTTGCCTGAAGTTAATTTTGGTCGCTGGTCTGCTGATAATGCAATACAAGTATCAGATATTGCTGCAAAAACCATTCGATACGAAAAGCTTGAAATGTCAGACCCTAGTTATTTGCACGAAACCTTTTTAATTGCGGGTAATGACGAAACTTATGAAGATACATACGGCGGAGGTGCTATTTATTATGCTGATAATTACTATACAAATGCAGCTCATAATATTTACTCACACACATTTCTGCAAAGCACAATAGAAACTTGGCCCGGCGGAAATACACAAGCTCACGATTCTATAATTCAAAATATTAATGAGGGTGTTGCTCTTGCAAACTATACGGCACACTGTTCTTCTGACGGCTGGTCAGACCCTTCTTTTTCTCAAAATGACTTAAATAATTACATTACTAATGATGATAAATACGGAGTATGGATAGGTAACTGTTGCCAGTCAAATATGTTTAATGTTGACGAATCTTTCGGAGAAATTGCCATAAGAAAACCAAATGCCGGGGTTATCGGTTATATCGGCGGCTCACAATATACTTATTGGGATGAAGATTACTGGTGGGGAGTGGGAGTTGCAGATATTTCGGCAACACCGTCATATGAAGGCAGCACTGCAGGATCCTACGACGGTTTATTTCATGACGGAGCAAATGAGATTAATGATATTTCTACGTGGTTTACTACAAACTATCAATTTATTAAAGCCGGTAATTTAGCAGTTCAGTCGTCAACGTCTCCACTTAAGGATTATTATTGGGTAATTTATCAGTTAGCAGGAGATCCTTCAATTACGTCTTTTGTCGGAACACCGCAGCCAATGACAGTTACACCTTCTCCTTCAAGTATAATTTTAGGAAGCACCTCTTTAAGTGTATTATCTGCACCTTACTCATATGTGGCTTTATCTCAGAACGGAGTACTTATAGCAGCGGCGGTTTCTGATGCTTCGGGTAACGCAAGTTTATCTTTCAACGCAAATGCACTTTCTGTCGGCAATGCTGATTTAGTTGTTACGGCTCAAAACAAAGTTCCTTACATCGGAACAATTACAGTTTCTCCGGCAGACCAACCTTATGTTGTTTTAAACGCTTATACGACAAGTGCATCTCCGGATTACGGACAGTCAATAACTCTTAACGTAACACTGGAAAATGTTGCCGCAAGCGGAAGCGGTTATGATGCCATTAATACAAATGCAACACTTTATTTAACAGATTCATACATTACAATTACCGATGCAACCGAATATTACGGAACGATTACCGCAGGAACAACAAAAACAATTGACAATGCTTTTGCTGTTACAATTGCAGACAGTGTTCCCGATCAATATGATTTCAATTTTGATATAACAATTACCGGAGAAGACGGTTCAAGCAACAATTATACTTGGCCCGCAAATTTAACTATGACAGCTAATGCACCGGTTATTACAATAGGGGATGTCTTTATTACAAATGACGACAATAATGACGGGATATTTAATGCCGGAGAAACAGGCGATATAAACTTTACGGTTACAAATACCGGTCATGCATCTGCTGATTTTAGCGGAATTTTATCTGTGAGCAGCGACCCCGATAATTATATCAGTTTAGGTAATACTTCGGTATCTCCGGTATTGATTAACAGCTCAGGCTCTGAGGTTTTCAGTTTTGCGGGAGCTTCTGTTGATATAAATGCTTTGCAAAACAGTCCGGCAGAACTTCAGTTAGATGCTTTTGCAGGAGAAAATTTACAGTATTCGGAAACAAGTAACCAAGTTATTTTTCTGGATTTTATTCCTGAATATTGTGCTGCAAGCGGCGGTTGTGACGAGTATATAGCGAATGTTAAAATAGGAGATATTAATAATTCCTCTGCATGCGATAACTATTTTGACTATACAGATTTGAGTACCGATGTAGTTATCGGAGAAACGTATCCGCTGGAAATAACAGTGGGTACACCTTATTCTGAAGACAGGTTGGCAGCTTATGTTGATTGGAATTATGACGGAGACTTTGATGATGAAAATGAAGTGTTTCCTATGACTTGGGCAAGCCCTACGGCAACTGCAAACATTACTGTTCCTGTCGATGCAAAAAAGAAACCTGTCAGAATGAGAGTTCGTCTCGTTTATAACGAGAATCCTGTTCCTTGCGGTACTACCTTATACGGAGAAGCAGAAGACTATACTCTTAATGTATCAGCCGGCATAACGTCAATTAATAAAACAGGTGATGAAACTATACAAATAGTTCCTAATCCGAATTCAGGCAGATTTACATTAAGAACCGGAGATTTAATCAAAAATGCTTATATTGAAATTTATTCGGTAAGCGGGAAGTTAATTTATAACAGCATTATAAGTTCAAATATTGTTGATATTAATTTATCAAATCAGGCAAGAGGTATTTACTTCATAAAAATTACTTCGGACAATCAAATTGTTAATTCTAAATTGATAATAAAATAACTTAATTATTATGACAAGGAAAAGAGGCTCTGTTAAAAGAGCCTTTTTTTAGGCTTTTCAGACATATTATGTGGATTTATTTTTATTTTAAATAATGACTTTTGCACCGGAATATTTGTAATATAATACTTTTTTGTATCTTTACGTAATTATTAATTTAAATACTTAAATGATGAAAAAAATTTTAGGTTTTATAATTATTGCAACATTTATATTTTCTTGTAACCCGAGTGAAAGCAGTGATGAAAATAAAATTCCGAGCGATACTACGGAAATTGTGAATAACGATAAAAAAAGCGAGGAAAAAGAAGAAATTAATGAAGATAAAATTTATGAAAAAGCTGACGAGATTATTAAGAAAACAGAAGTTATTAATAATGAAATAGACAGTATTTTAGAAACTTTATAAATAAGATATTATGAAAAAAATTATTTCTGCTGCATTAATTTTAATATTTATTTCAGTATCATTTCAGGTTATTGCACAAAAAACAAATGACAGGGGCGGAAGCAAAGTCAAAAAAGAACAAAAAGAACCGGATAATAACACGCAGGATAAAACTGATAAGGGTAAGACAAATGACAAAGGCGGGAGCAATGTAAAGAAAGAAGAAAAGAAAAAATCCGATAAAATTATTGTTGATGATAAAACCCGAAAGAAAAATAAAGAAAAAGTCGAGAAAAATGAAAAGGAACAAAAAGGCAACAGAGATGAAATTGATAATTATGATGACTTAAAACCTGCCGATAAGGTAAAAGCTGCTAAGAATAATATCCGAAAAGCTCGTAATAAAATTCAAAAAGCGAACGAGAAGCTTGAAAAACAAAAAGAAAATAATAAAATTTCGCAGGAAGAGTATTTAAAGAAAAAGGAAAAATTGAAAGAACTGGAAAGAAGACTTTCTGAAGCAGAAAAAGAAAATGAGGAATTAGAGAAAAATTTACAGAAATAAAAACATTTTGGTTATACTTTACAACCGAGAGAAGTATGATGTTCTGAAAGTTACGGAACTTAAATATTAAAATTTTTCTCGGTTTCTTTTATTTCTGGGATGATACTCTTTAACGACCTGCCGCAGGAACTCCCTGCTGATATGAGTATAAATTTCCGTTGTTATAATGGATTCGTGTCCAAGCATTTCTTGTACGGCCCGCAAATCGGCACCTCCTTCTACAAGGTGTGTTGCAAAAGAATGGCGAAACGTATGAGGACTGATATTTTTTTTTAATTCGGCAATTTGTGCAAGTTTTTTTACAATTGTAAAAATCATAACTCTGGTAATTTGTTTCCCCCTTCTGTTAAGAAACAAAATGTCCGAAAATTCAGGTTCTATATCTAACCGGTTGCGATAATGCTCTTTGTAAAAATTTATTTCTGATATTGCTTTTTCCCCTACCGGAATAATTCTTTGTTTACTGCCTTTTCCGGTTACCATTATAAAGCCTTCTTTGAAATGCAAATCGGAAATTTTCAAATTAACCAATTCCGATACTCGTAACCCGCATGAGTATAATGTTTCTATTATTGCTTTATTTCTGTGTCCTTCCGGCTTGCTTAAATCAATTTTAGAAATTAAAAAATCTATCTCTTCTACAGACAGTACTTCCGGCAGTTTTTGACCGGTTTTGGGAGATTCAAGTAAATAAGCAGGATTGCTTTCCAAATCATCTTCAATAGTTAAAAAATTAAAAAAAGCTTTAATACCGGATATAATTCTTGCTTGTGAGCGAGGACTGAGAAGCACTGTGTTTAATTCATATATAAAATCTTCAAGGTGTTTTAAATCAATATGTTCAGGCAATCTGTCCGTAAAATTCGCTAATTTTAAAACATCATTTTTATAAGCATCTGCAGAGTTTTGAGATAAAGATTTTTCTAATTTTAGATATGTAATAAAATCATCAATTCTTTGTCTCCATATTTCCGTAATATTTTTTTTTTATTTTTTATAATTCTTTGTTATTTACAGTTCATGGTTATTTATAGGTTAAGGTTCATTATTGAGGTCATGTGGTCTCTGCAACAGCAGCAACAACAACAACAACAACAACAACAACAATAACAGCAACCCATTTATAGCTTACCTCTTAGGCCAGTTTTACACTATGCAGCTCTTTTTTATTTTATTTTATTTTTTTTTTTATTCATGAAAATGTGACACATAACATTTAACATGGGGATCATAAGCACAGATACTTCCTTTGCTGCATAGTGTAAAACTGGCCTAAGAGGTAAGCTAGAAATGGGTTGCTATAAATGTCGGTATTAAGGTCACTAAATAAAATAGTAAAATAAAAATAACCTTCAACT
>CAMZKI010000139.1 GCA_947311125.1 uncultured Chlorobiota bacterium | reverse complement strand
TAAGTCTTTCAATATATCTCGACCAGAATTGAATTAAACAGCCAATTAGCGTGTGCCCTAACAAGGATAATCAATACGAGTAATTCGCTGATGTTGATGAAGGTCGTAAGTCAAGATTAATTGTGGAAAGTTTGCAAGTGCCACAAATACTCGAGGTTCAATGGTTTGTTGGACAAGGGATGGAGTAAAGGAGGAGGAGTATCTTTCTATAGGAGTTGAAAAAAATACCCTTTTGTAATTGTAAAAAAAATAGCGAGAATAAAAGGTTAATGATAAAAAATAAAAATTACGCGCTTAAGCTTTTTTAAGCTTAAAGCTTGACAACAAAGGGTGGTTGGTGGTCGAGTGGTTTGAGCGACGGTGTCTGATGCATGAGACGCCAGTTCCAATCCTTCACCATGCGGGCTTTTCACTCCTCCCTCAGTTCAAGTTGTCCATATAAATCCGGAATTTTCTGCATAATATAATTATGTTAGTTTTTGCAAAGGTAAAAAGAAATAAAAAAAGATTGCCGAACTGACAATCTTTTTTAGTTTATTAGTTATGTACAATAAAATTAATTACGGATTATTACTATTTCTGTTTATTCTTTGTAAGCCAATTATATTTCAGTATTAATATCTCAAAACTTATTCACATTATTCGTATTTCGATTATCATGTGTTGTTTTTGCCCAACCGTTTTTATTTAAATTTGCATCGTTTTGTATGGCATATACTTTTTTACTGTCTGTACAATAAATAACATTATCATCGGAAAGTGCCTTTGTATTTCTGTTTATATTTACATCACTTTCCCAAATTATATTTCCGGATTTGTCGGTTACGCTTAAATGAGGGCTGTTATCATTGAGAACACCGTACAGCTGATTTTTTGTATCAATTAAAGGTGCTTGGGGTAAGCCTAATCCCGAACTAATTAAATTTCCCGAATTTATATCATAAACATAGCATCCCGCAAATTGGTCAAATAAAAACATATTATCATCTGAATCAAAAGTCTTGGTATCCGAACTTGTTGCTGCATAAACTTTCCAAATCGTTTTATGGTTTACCGGATTAATTCTTATTAAACTGTCGGTATTAATTAAAGTTATAATATCTCCGTTATCGGCTATTGTAATATTGTTTGCTGCAGAAGCGACATTAGCCGGAATTGACCAAAGTAAACTGCTGTTGTCAGAATCGGAAACTGTTAATAGCTGTCCGCTGTTGTCATGTTCAAAATCAATGACTTCTCCGTTTTTACCGATAACAATTTCTGTATTTTCGGAACCGATAAAACGGTACCATTTCATTGTGCCGTCATTTCCTATACAATACATTGCACGGTAATAGGAGCCGCTGCCGGTTGTTTTTATAATAATATCTCCGTTATTTGCCAAAGCTAAAGGTCCTAATTCCCCGTATGTGTAAACATCACTTGCGTCTAAAGGTAATGTTTGCGGAACTTCCCATACCCAGTTAAAACTTCCGTCTGCAGGATTAATACAATAAAGTTTTGTATAGGAAGCAACATAAATATTTCCTGCATCTCCTATTACTATATTACTGTTTGTGTACCAAGTTGCTAAAGTATCACTCTGCCATTTTAAAGAACCGTCTGTATTGTTAACGGCATAAACTCTTTCTTAATCATAGTTTGAAACTCCTCCGCCGGCAGAATAATAGATTGTTCCGTTTGTTCCTACAGCTAAAGGTTTGTTATCAATAAAATGTTCTTTTTCACATTGCGGAATGTTATGAACCCACAATGTGTTTCCGGCATTTGCAATTAAATTATCTTCTTTTTTACATAAGATTGTTAATGATATCATAAATACCGAAATAAATAAAGCAATAAATATTTTTTTCATAGCATAAAATTTTGTAATAAAAAATAAAGTTACCATAAAAACAATAATTAAGAGAGATATTGACAGGTGTTTTACAGCAGTTTTTTAATTGACATCCGAATAAAAGTATGAAATTTCAGCAGAATAAATTCAAATATATTTCTTAAACTTGACAATTTACTGATTTTGTTGTAACTTGTGATTATACGTAATATCCGTAAAGTATAAAATATTTATTAAGGATTATAAAAAAATATTTTACTCTAAAATAATATTGGTTATGAAAAACTTAACAGCTTTTATCTCACTTTTATTTATGTTTTGCCCTTATGTATTTTCTCAAAATACTGATACTGAATATTATATATTTAAACCTTATACAACGATAGGAGGTCATTTTATTGTTCATTCAGGCATATGGGGAGGAACTGTTCCTGCAATTCCGGAAGAAAGAAGTACGGCTTTGGACGGAACACCTTATTACGGTCCTGCATTCGGTATTGATATTAATTATCATTTTACAAAAAATATTTCTTTATATTTTGATATCAGCAGATATACCCGAAACACTCCGGTGGCTTATAAAGGCGGTTATGCAAGCAGTTTTTGGATATTTGAACAAACTGATTATTCTGTTTTCATAGCAGGACCGTTTGAAGAAGATGCTTTTTATAATGTTCAGGCAACAGGCTTCAGGTTGGGGTTAAAAGCATATTTGCAGCATGAGAAAAAAATTCAGCCGTGGATTGGAGTTTATTGGGGATATTATAACGTTTTACACGGTATTTATAATAAAGGAATGTCAAAAACCTGGGGTAACGGTAACGGTTATGTTTCCGGCTTATCTTATATTAATTTCGGTACTGATATTTGGGATAAAACAAGGACTTTGGGAATCTCGTTATTTTATGAATACGGAGCTCCTGTGTACAGGAATTACAGCATAAATGACTGTATAGTAAAAGGATGGACATTCAAAGACGAGGGAGAAGGAGAGCCTATTTTCGGCTATAACAGAATAGGTATTGCCGTTATCATCAGAAATGTTAAAAATAATGAAAAAATGTAATGAAAAAACCGCTGTAAAGCGGTTCTTATATTTTCAGACAATGCACTTTAATGTAATTGTTATTTTGGGTTTGAAAGCATTGCTTCTATTTTTTCTTCATCAGTAAATTCTATTTCTTTTTTTATACTCTCAAAAGTTTTGAGCAGAATATCAGAGAGGTTTTCCAGTGTGTCAGCATAGTTATTCATTATCTCTTTATTTTTTCTGTCAATAATTGCCTGCGTAAAAAAATTACCTTCCTCTTTGTTTTTCATAAAATCGAATAATTCCTTTCCTATATTATGAAACTCTTCATGATCTTTTGCAAGCGAGCGTGCAGAGTTAAGATGGTAAATGACTTGTCCGTATTCCAGAATCATTTTGCCGCAGGCACATTCGGTATGATTAACCGGGATTAACTGCTCATTAACATTAATACCTTTAAATTTTGCTTCGGCATAATTTTTCCATTTCAGATGCTCATTCTTTATAAGGTCCAGCCTTAGAAGTAATTCTTGCTTCTTGTTCATAGTGTAAGAGTTTTGTGATTTGAGCAAGCAAATTTATATACTTTTCGATAAAAAAACACAATTTAAGAAAAAAAGTTATTTATAGTAGATTCAACTAGCTATTGCAAGTTTTTTATTTTCTAGGTTAAACATAGTAAAAAATACTTCTTCAGGTGTTTTAAAATTCAATTTTTTTCTTGGTCTTTTATTTAACAGGTTCATAATTTCAATATTTCTAGCTTGTTTTATGTTGTTTAACTCCATTTGTTTAGGGTAAAATTGTCGTATTAATTTGTTTATGTATTCATTTAATCCACGCTCATAAGAAGCATAAGGATTACAGAAAAATACATATTTTTTTTGGAGTGGGATGAAGGCACACAGCTTTTTTCTGTATATTTATGTTTTAATAGTATTTCCTCTAAAAAAATAAATAGAAAAAAGAAAGGTTTTAATTTTCTTGTGTTAGACCTTAAGTCTAATTCTTCAAAATCCAAAGTTCTGATTTAGCTTCTATTTATCTTTACAAATTTCAAGGCAGACTTGGCTTATCTTCTTCAACTCCATTTAAAAGTTTTTGGGGAGAAAGTGGGCGGTTGGGCGAGTGGCTGGAGAGAATTGCATAGTTTGCTTGTGTTAGCCATGCAACATTGGCT
>CAMZKI010000138.1 GCA_947311125.1 uncultured Chlorobiota bacterium | reverse complement strand
TTATATATTATTTTTCCTTTTTAAAAAATTATTAGTATTTTTGCGTCTTAGATACGGGGCATTAACTCAGTTGGCTAGAGTGTCACACTGGCAGTGTGGAAGTCATCGGTTCAAGTCCGATATGCTCCACAAGAACAAAAATCAAAGATTAACCGGTATTTTACAAAAGCCGAATATCCTAAGGATATTCGGCTTTTGTTGTTACTCTTGTCTCCACTGTTATCAGCCAAAAAGAACCGCCGGGTAATTAGTTGCAGATGTTAGTTTCCAACTAAGACAAAAGCTCCCCAATAAAAAGGGTATTTGTATTTTTCTTTTATTTCGGCACGAGCTTTTCTGAAAGCATCATGTTTGTTACCTGATTTCAGCCAATATTTATAAAATGCAGACATTAAATCCTGTGTACCTTCGTCGCTTACTTCCCACAAACTGGTAATAACAGAAGATGCTCCCGCCATTTGAAACGAACGTTGCAAACCGTAAACACCTTCACCGTTTTTTATCTCTCCCAAACCTGTTTGACAGGCACTTAAAATTACAAGTTCTGTTTCGTCAAGGTTAAGAACCATTGCTTCAAAGGCATTTAAAATTCCGTCGTCTTTGTCTTTATTATCAACTGTGTTAAGGTTGAGAATTGCTTTGTCGGCACCGGCAAATAATAAACCGGAACGCAATAAGGGGTTTTGATATGCTCTCATTTGCTCTATTCCAAAAGACCTTGAATCGTCAGCCGACACGGTATTTTCTTCTATAAAATATCCGTGTGTGGCAAGATGCAGGACGTAAGGGCTATTTACACTTTTTATTACTTCTTCTTTTGCCGAAGTTCCCGTATATTCTTTAACTGTCCATGATTTTTCTTTCAGCAGGGATTTTATCAATTCAACTTCTTTTTTTGTTCCGGGAAGCGGCGGCAGTTGTGCCAAATTATCCGGCAAATCATCTTTATAATCAGGGAAACCGACCAATACGGCATTTTCACTGTTTATGCCGTGTGTTTTTTTATTTAGCAGGTCTTTTGTATTTGTAACAAAACGAATATCTTTTTCATCAAATAAAAAATTACCGGAAGGCAATTGTATTGTATTTATATTCACTCTGTTATAAACCCCGTCAACGGAAGCATATATCTTTTTAACCCCGTTTGTTAAAGGAGCAATATTTTTCCAGTAAATATCATAAAACTTACTCATTTCCTTTCCGGAATGTATGCTTGCGGAGTACTCTTCTGCATATTCGGTTTCCATTTTTACACCTCCAGTATTGAATACTATATCGGGCAATTCTCCGTTATTTTTCAACACTGCTGCAATGTAAGTTATATTGTCGTCGGGATATAGGTAATTATAATTGCGGAGTCTTATAATTTCCATAGCTGCTTCGTTCAATTTTAAGGTTGAAGCAATTTGCTTATAGTCAGGATTTACATCGGAATTTGATTTTTTGAATACTGAAGACTCTTTACTCAGGTTTTTTTCCAAATTGAGAACAACTTGCTCTACAGAATCAATATCTATGCCCTTCTCTGCAAGCTCATCATCGGTATAGGTGTATAATTTTGCAAGGTAATTTTTTGTGTCTTGCCAATTTGTATATTCGGTAATAAGCTTTTCGTCTCCACTGTTTAAAATTAAACTCTTAACTTTTCTTGAAGAGTTCAGAAGCAAACCTTTTGTTGCAACGTGAAAATTATATAAATCGGCTTTTACTTGCGGAATGTCTTTACAGGAAAATATAGCAAAATTAAAATATCGGACAAATTTAGGGTGAATTTTTTCTCTGAACTTAGTTTTTTCGTATTCGTTCATTGCCGGGAAGAACTTATTTATTTGATATATATATTCGCTTAGAGATTTATGGTAGGTATCGGCAGCTTTTTTAAGTTCATTTTTTTGCCAATACAAAATTGCCAGGTGTTCTTTTGTTTCGGTAAGAGCAGGATGATGTTCTCCGAGTTTTTTTTGCTGTATTGCTAGCGCTTCTTCATAAAGAGGTTCTGCTTCGTATATCTTGTCTTGAGTTTGATAAAAAAGTGCAAGTTCAAATATTGATTTTGCATAAGAGGGATGTTCTTTACCAAATTGGTCTTTAAATATTCCTACCGCTTCAGTCAGTAATGATTCAACTTTGTCGTATTGTTTCATTTGCATATAAAGAGATGCCGTATTTTCAAGGAATACTGCATAATCAGGGTGTTTTGTTCCGAGCCTCCTTTTCTTTATTTTAATAGATTCAAGATATATTTTTTCAGCTTCGGAAAAACGTTTGGTTTCCTGATATAGCATTGCCAAGTTTATTTTCATTCTGACATAATTAGGCGATTTTTCCCTGATTTCTTTTGATGCAATCTTTAAGGCATTTTTTAATAATTTCTCGGCATCTTTGTATTTTCCGATTACGGAATAAATCATTGCTCTGTTATTTTCTACAACTGCGAACTCAGGAGTTTGTTCTTTTCCTGTTTTTTTCAGGAAATCTTCGGCTTTAATTATGTAGTCTTCGGCATCGGTATATAGTCCCATATCTTTATATAATACTGCCAGATTATTCAATGATGCCGCATACCCTATTTTATTTTGAGAATTTTCTCTTTTATGCAATGCTTTAAGTGTATATTCTTGTGCTAAGGCGTACCTGCCTGTCGTATGGTAAAGTAATCCGAGGTTACTTAATGTTAATACCGCATACGCTGAGTCTGTAAGGTTGTTTTTCTCATATATTTCCAATGCCTTTAAAAAGTTTTTCTCAGAAGACTTATAACTGCTTGTAGCATACAGGATTTCTCCTGTATAGTTAAAATTTTGTGCTTTTACTTCCGGAGGCATCTGCCGGGTATTTGTCGGATCGGCAAGATAGTATGCAAAAGATTTTGCTTGTTTTATATTCCCTTTAGACTCGTAGGGAGTTGAATTGTCTCCGTAAGAGACTGCATAATTAAAATCTGTTACGTTATAACTTTGAGAAAATCTTATCAGAGTTTCTTTCCATAGCTCTTCATATTTTTTATTAATATATTTTCCTGAAATGTCATAGGTTGATTTAATCCCCGGAATAAAGAAGTTATCTGTCTTATCAACTATTGTTTTCACGGTTTTTGATTTTGTCAGCTTTTTCAAATCTTTAAGAGTTTGTGAATGCAAAGAAAGTATTGAAAGCATAATGAGGATAACTGCAAGAAACAATGTTTTTTTCATATCGCGTGTATTTTATAATTTTAAAATCCTGATAAATTTACAACGTTTTTTAATAAAATGACATATATAATAAAAAAAGCCTGCATTATGCAAGCTTTTTCCTTTAAAAAAACTAAATATCCTATATAGTATTATAATAATTAAATATTTCTATCAGATCATTTTCATTCTTAACACTCAATTTATTTTGAGACATATATTTTTTTATATCTTCTGCCCTGTCATTTAAAAGTTTCAGAACGAATCGTTTATTTTTTTTAATTTGTATAACTTCATTATCCCTGTCTGCAATGTAGTACTTAGCTCTTTGAACAATTTTTCTTTCTTGTTCCCCTACATCTAAAGCGTTAACATAATTAGGTTCTATCACTTCCAAATAGGTCTTTTTAAGCAATATTTTATTTCCTTCACTTAAAACCGTAAAAAAACCGACTCCTTCATTATTTTTGTAAAGGACAGTATTTTTCAAAATTTCATTTTTAAATTTATCATGAAAGTGAATTTCCTTAATTTGCCCTATAGAAATAACTTTTACAATATCCTCTGATTTTATCTCAAGGATATTTTTTCCTAAATTATATCTGACAGGGAAATTTTCCAGCTTATCTCCCGAGAACATTATAATATCTGCATCTTGCCACTCTTTATTATAAAAATAAACACCTTTTGTTTCTGCGGTTTTAGTTTTATACTTCTCAAGAACGGCCGCTGAGCCGCTTCCTGAATATTTATATGTCTCTACGGTTTGGGAATAAACAGTAAAAGAGCTAAGCGTAATAAGAAGGACAATTAGATTTTTTTTCATTTAATGTTACTTTTTATAATGTTTATTAAAATATTTTCGCCTAATGATGCTTTGTTAAACATATGGTTGCAGATTATTTCATCAACTCCGCATAATATTTATAAAAAAGCGGTATGGTTTCGATACCTTTAAAAAACATTTCCAAAGGATTGTTTTCATTAGGCGAATGTATGGCATTACTTTCCAAACCGAAGCCCATTAAAATGGATTTAATACCGAGAACCTCTTCAAAAGTGGAAATAATAGGTATGCTGCCGCCGCTTCTTACCGGAACAGGTTTTTTGCCGAACACATCGGTATAGGCCTTCTCGGCTGCTTTGTATCCGGGAATATCAATGGGCGATACATATCCCTGACCGCCGTGCAGTGCCGTAACTTTCACTTTTACGGTTTTAGGTGCAATTGCTTTAAAATGCTCTTCAAAAAGTTTACTGATTTTTACATTGTCTTGATTCGGCACCAACCGCATAGAAACTTTTGCATACGCTTTTGAAGGGATAACGGTTTTTGCTCCTTCGCCGGTATATCCTGCCCATATTCCGTTTATATCCAAAGACGGACGAATACCCGTTCTTTCATTGGTTGTATATCCTTTTTCGCCTGCAAGTTCTTCTACATCAATTGCTTTCTTGTATTCTTCCTCATCGAAAGGTGCTTTTGCCATTTCTTTTCTTTCTTCTTTACTCACTTCTTCAACATCATCGTAAAAACCTTTAATTGTAATTTTTCCGTCGTCATCAACCAAACTTGCAAGCATTTTTGTAAGCACATTTGCAGGATTGGCTACAGCACCGCCGAAAAGTCCGGAATGTAAATCTTTATTAGGTCCGGTTACCTCAACTTCCATATAGCTTAAGCCCCTTAAGCCGGTTGTTATCGAGGGTATGTCCGGAGCAATCATTCCTGTATCGGAAACCAGAATTACATCGGCTTTAAGCATTTCCTTATGCTCTTCCATAAATTTTCGGAGATTGGGGGATCCGATTTCTTCTTCGCCTTCGATTATAAATTTTACGTTGCACGGCAATTGGTTTGTTTTAACCATATATTCAAACGCTTTTGCGTGCATAAAACCCTGTCCTTTGTCGTCGTCGGCACCGCGGGCATATATTTTTCCGTCTCTTATTTCGGGCTCGAAAGGCGGACTGTCCCACAAATCAATCGGGTCAACCGGCATTACGTCCATGTGGGCATATACCAAAACAGTCGGCAATTTCGGGTCAATTATTTTTTCGCCGTATGTTACGGGGTTTCCTTCGGTTTCCATAACTTCGGCTTTATCGGCTCCGGCATCGAGGATTGTTTTTTTCCAATATTCGGCAGCTTTATACATATCGGGTTTATGTGCTTCTTTCGAGCTTATTGAAGGAATGCGTATTAAACCGAAAAGTTCTTCAAGAAATCGGTCTTTATTGGTTTCGATGTATTGTTTTAAGTCTTTCATATTAAATCAGTTAAAAGATGAGAGAAAAAAGTTGAAAGTTTTATGTTTTACAATAATTTACACAAAAATAAGAAATTATTGTTTATGCTCTGCATAATATTCTAATTGTTCGTACCATTCTTTTCCGAATTTCTTAATTAAAGGTTCTTTCAGAAATTTAAAAACCGGAACTCCGAGTTTTTCGCCTTGAATTAGTGCGGGCTTGCATATATCCCAAACATCATAATTTACGGCTGTTAATTCTTGTATTTTTTTGGTGCGAACGGGATAAAGCCAACAAGAAAGCGGCTTGCGAAAACTTGATTTTCCGGTAATATATGCTTTTTCTATACCGCAGGATGCCGTACCGTTTTCTTCAAATACGGCATAAGCACATTCTTTTTCGTTTACCAATGTCGTAACATAGTCGTGCTCGGAATCGATATAATATTTCCCGTTTTTTTCAACGGCTTTAATGCCTTCGGGTCTTAAAAAGGGTTTGATTTTTTCAAATTCGGCATCTAAAAATTTTCTTTCGTCTTCTTCAAGCGGTGCACCGGAATCGCCTTCAACACAACAAATTCCTTTACAGGCATTTAAGTTGCAAACAAATTTTTTTTCAATTAAATCATCCGAAATTAAGGTATTTTCTATCTGCAACATTTTCTATTTTTTTACTAAAATTTTACCTGTCATTTCTTTCGGAATTTCAATATCCATAATATGCAAAAGTGTGGGTGCAACATCGGCAAGTATTCCGTTTTGAATTTTTTTATAATCGTTGTCAACCAAAATGCAGGGAACAGGATTTAAGGAATGTGCCGTATTCGGAGAACCGTCGGGATTTACAGCATTATCGGCATTTCCGTGATCGGCGATTATCATTACGGTATAGCCGTTTTCTTTTGCTGTTTCAACAACTTTTTCTACATTTTCGTCAACGGCTTTTACGGCTTTTAAAATTGCTTCGTAAATTCCGGTATGACCAACCATATCGCCGTTTGCAAAATTCAAACAAACAAAATCGTTTTCCTGAGTTTTCAGTTCGGCAACCAAAGCATCAGCGACTTCATAGGCACTCATTTCGGGTTGCAAATCGTAGGTTGCCACTTTCGGTGATTGTATCAAGATTCTTTTTTCTCCCGGAAAGGGCTCGTCTCTTCCGCCTGAAAAAAAGAATGTTACGTGGGCAAATTTTTCGGTTTCGGCAATACGAAGTTGCTTTAAGCCGAGTTTTGAAAGTACTTCGCCCATTGTGTTGTGCAAATTTTCTTTATCGTAAATAATACGGATATTTTTAAAATTTTCATCGTATCGAGTCATAGTGAGGTAATGCAAATTAAAAGTGTGCATACCTTCTTCGGGCATATCTTGCTGTGTAAGAGCGGTTGTTATTTGGCGTAATCTGTCGGTTCTGAAGTTAAAACAAATAACGACATCTTTATCTTTAATTAATCCGAGCGGATTATTATTTTCATCGGTTAAAACAACGGGTTCGATAAATTCATCGGTTTTTCCGTCTTTGTATGAATCGTCAATTGCGGTTAATACATCTTTGTATTTTTTTCCGATGCCGGCAGTCATCAGGTCGTAGCCCTTTTTTATTCTGTCCCAACGTTTATCTCTGTCCATTGTGTAATATCTTCCGATAAGGGAAGCGATTTTTACGTCGGAATTCTTGATGTGATTTTCGAGTTTTTCGATGTATCCTTTTCCGCTGTGCGGGTCGGTATCTCTGCCGTCGGTAATTGCGTGTACGTAAACATTTTTAAGATTATAATCGCCGGTAATATCGCATAATTTATGCAGGTGTTCTTGCGAAGAATGCACGCCTCCGTCGGAAACCAATCCCAAAAAATGCACTGCGGTATTGTTTTTTTGTGCGTATTCGAATGCTTCTTTCAGAACAGGATTATCTTTGATACTGTTGTCTGCAACAGCTTTATTTATTCTCACAAGGTCTTGATATACAACACGTCCGGCACCGATATTCATGTGTCCTACTTCCGAATTTCCCATTTGTCCGTCGGGTAAGCCGACATTTTCACCATCGGTTCGCAATTGTGAGTTAGGATATTTTTCTGTCAGACTGTCAATATACGGGGTTTCTCCTTGTGAAATTACGTCTGATTTATCGTGTTTTCCTATTCCCCAACCGTCAAGAATAATAAGTAATGTTTTTTTTCGCATTTTAATGTTTTCTGAATATTTAAATTTAATAAATTATAATTTTTTTTAAATGTTTACGGGTAGTACAAAGGGTCAATTTTAATAAACTCTTTTATTTCGAAATATTTTCGTTTGCCTTTGTAAACATAAGACAGTAATGCTGCTCCGTCATAGTCTTTAGGCGGCAGGTTTTTGTTTTTAATGTTTGACTCTTCTTTTCCTTCATCTTTTATTACAAAAGGCATAGGTTTTATCCGTGTAGCTTTATTAACTCTTATTGTTACCGTATCTCCCTTTGAAAAGAGGTTATTTCTCATTTTTTTTCCTTTTTGAAATGTCTGAACTTCAAAAAAGTCTTTTCCTACCCACATTTTATCAAAAATAAGGTTGTCGGAATTTTCACCGGTAACGATGGTCAGTTCGTAATAAGTTCCGTAACCGGCTTCTTCTCTTCCTGCATGCCATTCCTGCGAGGTGGCTTTTATAAGTTCAAATTTTTTATGACAAGAGTTTTCAGTTATTGACATCAGACTTAAAAAAATAATTACGAAAAGTTTCATAATACTTAGTTTTAAAGATTAAAAAGCAAAAGTATCTTTTTAAAAATAATAAGTCAAATTTATTGAAAGTTTATTTTTGTTTGTATTGAAAGCAGTTTAAAGGATTTTCGATGATATTTGGAAATACCGTATTTTTCTATTGCTTCTCTGTGTTTTTTTGTGGGGTAGCCTTTATTTTTATTCCATTCATAATCAACATATTCCAAGTGAATTTTTTTCATAAAATCATCACGAAAAGTTTTTGCTAAGACAGATGCAGCAGCAATTGACATAAATTTTCCGTCGCCTTTTATTATTGTTGTATGCGGAATATTTTTATAGGGCTTAAATCTGTTTCCGTCAACAATTATATGTTCGGGCTGAATTTTTAATTGTTCAATTGCCAAGTGCATTGCTTTTATTGATGCATTCAGAATGTTTATTCTGTCTATCTCGTCATTATCAATACCTGAAACAGCCCAAGAAACAGATTTTTGAATTATCTCTTCACGAAGTATGTATCTGTTTTTTTCGGAAAGTTTTTTAGAATCGTTCAGTAATTCATTTTTAAAATCGGGAGGTAAAATAACGGCAGCGGCAACGACCGGTCCTGCAAGACACCCTCTTCCGGCTTCGTCACAGCCGGCTTCGATAATATTTTTGTTTAAAAAGGTTTTAAGCAATTTTCAAAGATATTTTTTTCGGAGTTTTATTTTTTCGTCAAAAAACATTTCTGCCAGGGTTTCAAAAAAATCGGTATAATCGGAAACGTAAAATTCGTGTTCGGGAATCCTGTCATCTTTATTCAAAAGTTTATTTTTCGTTAATACGTCTCTGAGTTTTCTTGCTACTATTTCCGAAGAATCAATTACCGCAGTTTTAAAGTTATAAAATTTTCTGATTTGGTTTTTTATAACCGGATAATGTGTGCAGGCCAAAATTAAAGCATCAATATTTTTCAGTTTTTCATTTGATAAATACTCTTTAATTACAGCATTGCTTATATTATCAAAAATAAAACCTTCCTCAATAAGCGGAACCAACAGAGGTGTTGCCATTGAAATAACTTCTTTTTTCGGACTTATATTTTTAATTTTCTCAGAATAAATACCTGCCGATACTGTTCCTTTTGTTCCTATTACTCCTACTTTTTTAAGTTTTTTTTCTTTTGCGACAAACTCTGTTGCGGGATCAATAACATTAAGAACAAGAGCTTTGCCTTCGGCTCTTTCTTTTACGGATTCATAAGCTGCTGCAGATGCCGTATTGCAGGCTATTAATATAAGTTTACATTTTTTTTCAAGTAAAAAATCCGTAATTCGCAAAGCATATTTTTTTACTGTTTCAAAGGATTTATCTCCGTAAGGAAGATGTGCCGTATCTCCGAAATAAATAATTTTTTCGTTCGGCAGCATTTTTTTTACTGCGGAAGCAACGGTCAGACCTCCTGCTCCGGAATCAAAAATTCCTATAGGTTGTGAACTTAAAAGGTTCATTTTTATCTAAAAATAATTTAACCTGCATTTTGTCGACATATCAACAAGGTGCAGGTTTAAAAACAAGATTATTCGATATTAGGATTATTACTCGGCAGCAAGTTTTTTCTTCACTGCATCCGTAACGTCAATTACTTGTTCTTTTGATATGTATAACAATGTAGTTTCGTCAAAAATAAATGTATATCCGCCTTCTTCCGCCACATCTTTTATTGCTTTTTGAACTTTTTCGGTTATGGGTGTTAAAAGTTCTACTTGCTTATCGTTAATGGCTTTTTGGGCACTTTGTTCGTAAGACTGCATTCTTTGTTGCAGACTCATTAATTCTGCTTGTTTATCCTGCATTGTTAACTCATCCCATTTTTCAGGACTTGCATCTGCCAATTGGCTGTTTTCAACAACGTCTTGATATTTTTTTTGATACTCTGCCTGCATATCCTGAAATCTTTTTGTATGCTTTTCGGTTAAAGCTTTCAGTTCTTCCTGAGCTTTTTTTGTTTCGGGCATTTCTTCAACCAATTTTTGAGAATTGGTGTAGCCGAATTTAAATTTCTGAGCTGAAGCATCGTTAATAAATGCAGAGCTGAAAAGAATTATTGCAATACTTAATCCGATTAATTTTTTCATATTTTTATTTTAAAATTG
>CAMZKI010000137.1 GCA_947311125.1 uncultured Chlorobiota bacterium | reverse complement strand
TTTTTGCCGATATTTCGGCAAAAATCGTCAGGCTCGGGAGTGAAGAATATATTCATACGGTTTCAAGAGATATAAGCGAGCGTACTAAGGCTGAAGATGCACTGAAAAAAAGCGAGGAGAGGTACCGCCTTTTATTTGAGTTGCTACCTTACGGAGGTGAAATAGTAAGTACGGATGGTGTAATTTTAGATATAAGCCCCGGAACGGCAAAAATGTTGAATTATACCAAAGAAGAGCTTAAAGGAAAGCATTTGTCTAAAATTATACATAAAGAAGATACGATATTATATAAGAAAAATTTTCCGCTGCTTTTAAAAGGAAAAAGACAATCGGCAGAAGTAAGAATGATAAAAAATGACGGGTTGGAAATATTTGTTATAAGGGTAGGGCAGCCGATAAAGGATAGCAGAAGAAAAGTTAAGTATATTCTTACATTGAGTGTTGATATAACCGAAAGGAAAAAAATAGAAAAAAAATTATCAGAAAAAAACAAAGAAATAAAAGCCCAGAACGAAGAGTATTATGCTTTAAATGATGAGCTTAAAGAAGCAAACCGAAAACTTTTGGCTCTTAATGAAAAATATTTGATTGCAAAAGAAAAAGCAGAAGAAAGTAATCGTCTGAAATCAGCATTTTTATCCAATATGTCGCACGAAATAAGAACTCCTATGAACGGAATATTAGGATTTGCACAATTGTTGAATACACCCGACATTACAAAGGAAAAGATAAAAGAATATACAGAAATTATTACAAAAAGCGGAAATCATCTGTTGAATATCATTAACGACATTATTGATATTTCCAAATTAGATGCAGGAGAATTTAAAGTTCATAAAACACCTGTAAATATTGATAGTTTGCTCAGAGAAATGTACTCTTTCCTTCATTCGTATAAAACAGAAAAGCAACAATATCATATAAAACTTATTTTAAAAACTCCGGATAAAAAAAGAAATACCGTTGTTTATACCGATGAAACCAGGCTGAAACAAGTCCTTTCAAACCTACTCAGTAATGCTCTTAAATTTACCGAAAACGGTTATGTTGAGTTCGGATATACTACGGATAAAAATAATGTGAATTTTTATGTTAAAGATACCGGGATAGGTATTCCTAAAGATAAAGTTAACGATATTTTCGAACGCTTTAATCAGGCAACAGTCAATACAGAGAAGCTGTACGGAGGGACAGGACTCGGATTGTCAATATCAAAATCCTGCATACAACTTTTGGGCGGAAGTATTTGGGTTGAGTCAAAAACAGGAAAAGGTTCAACATTCAGTTTCAGTATTCCTTATAAAAAAGCAAAAGAACCGTCTTCAAATAAAAAAACAAAACAAAAAATAAACCTTAAAGGAAAAAGAGTATTAATTGTTGAAGACGACCCGATGAATTATGCTTATTTGTCAGAGGTTTTAGGAGATTTAGAACTTGAACTTCATCATGTAAATAATGCCGTAAAAGCTGTTGAAATTGTTAAAGACCTTGATTTTGACTTAGTTTTGATGGATATTCAACTCCCCGGGAAAGACGGGAATTACGCTGCTTCAGAAATTAAAAAAGTTTTCCCCGAACTTCCGGTTATTGCACAGTCAGCTTATGCTTTTGAAAATGAAAAACAAATAAGCCTGCAGGCCGGTTGCGATGATTATATAACAAAACCGATAAAAAAAGACACTCTTATTGATACACTGAAAAAATATATTGTCTGACATTACTAACATTTTTATACTTACACTCATTTTTTAATTTCCGGATAAATTAACTAATTTCGCAGTTTTTAAAAGTAAAGAAACATCATATGGCATTAAAATGCGGAATAGTAGGACTTACTAATATAGGAAAAACAACAATATTTAACTGTTTTTCGGAAAATAAAGCAGAAGTAACAAACTTTAGTTTCAGCACGGATAAATCTAATCTCGGAACAATAAAAGTTCCCGACCAAAGGTTGTATGAATTGGAAAAACTTCAGCCGACCGAGAAAATAATACCTACGGTTGTTGACATTATCGACGTTCCCGGTATAGCAAAAGGAGCAAGCGAAGGAGAGGGGACAGGCAATAAATTTTTGGGTGACATAAGAAATACCGATGCGTTAATACATGTTTTAAGATGTTTTGACGATGAAAATTTGCCGCATGTAGAAGGTTCTGTTGACCCTGTAAGAGATATGGAAATTTTGAACTTTGAACTTCAGATTAAAGATGCGGAATCTGTTGATAAAAAGATTATAAGAACCGAAAAAACAGCAAAATCGGGAGATAAAGAAGCCAAAAAAACTCTTGAAGTTTTAAATGTTTATAAAGAACATCTTGAAAATTTTAAACCCGCACACACAGCACCCGTTAAAGAAGAAGACAAAAAATACGTAAAAGACCTTAATTTACTTACGATAAAACCGGTAATGTATGTTTGTAACGTTGATGAAGAATCTGCCGTTAACGGAAATAAATATACCGAAGCGGTTTTTGAAGCACTAAAAAATGAAAATGTTCAAATTTTGATTATTGCGGCAGCTTTAGAAGCCGATATTGCAGAATTGGAAACTGAAGAAGAAAGACGAGAGTTTCTTGAGGATGCCGGACTTACGGAACCGGGTGTTCATAAGCTGATTAGAGCTGCTTATGATATGCTTAATTTACAGACATTTTTCACTGTAGGCCCGAAAGAAATACGTGCGTGGACATTAAAAAAGGGGATGACAGCACCTGAAGCAGCCGGTGTCATCCACAGCGATTTGCAAAAGGGATTCATACGTGCCGAAGTTATGCACTATGAAGATTTTATTGAGTTAGGCTCTGAACAAAAATGTAAAGAAAAGGGGAAATTTCACGTAGAAGGAAAAAACTACGTTGTTCAAGACGGTGATATCCTGAATATCCGTTTTAATGTTTGACAGAAAACTGTAATTACGGTAATTGCCGGATACTTTACTTACAGTTTTTTCAAGTTATGTCCCATTTTTACTTTTTTTGTTTCCATATAAAAACGGTTATGAGGGTTTGTTTCCGTTTCAATAGGAACGACCTCAACTATCTCTAAACCATAGCCTTCCAAGCCTGCTCGTTTCACCGGATTATTGGTCATAAGCCGTATTTTACATACTCCGAGGTCTCTCAGAATTTGTGCACCTACTCCGTAATCGCGTTCATCATCGTCAAAACCCAGTTTATGGTTTGCTTCTACGGTGTCGTAACCTTGCTCTTGCAGTTTATAAGTTTTTATTTTGTTGAAATATCCTATTCCTCTTCCCTCCTGGTTCATATAAAGCACAACACCTTTTCCTTCACGTTCCACCATACGCAGTGCTTCATGAAGCTGTGTTCCGCAATCGCACCTTTGAGACCCGAATATATCACCGGTAACACAAGATGAATGTACTCTTACCAGAACCGGTTCTTCTTTTTTCCATTCACCTTTTATAAGTGCCGAATGCTCTAATCCGTTTGATATCTGCCTGTAAGGAATAAGCTGAAAATTTCCGTATTCCGTAGGCATTTTTACCTTTTCCCCTCTTTCTATTAACGATTCTTTTTGTAACCTGTATGCTATTAAATCCTTTATTGAAATTATTTTAAGATTGAATTTTTCGGCAACTTTAAACAGGTCGGGCAAGCGAGCCATTGTGCCGTCTTCATTCATAATTTCGACTAATGCACCTCCGGGTTCTAAGCCTGCCAATCGAGATAAATCTACCGTAGCTTCGGTATGTCCTGCTCTTCGCAAAACACCCATATTTTTTGCTTTAAGCGGAAAAATATGTCCGGGGCGGGCTAAGTCAGAAGGCTTTGTGTTTTTATCAACCAGCGCTTTTATTGTTTTTGCTCTGTCGCTTGCCGAAATTCCTGTGGTGCACCCTTGTCCTATCAGGTCAACTGAAACTGTAAAAGGTGTTTCGTGCAGAGAAGTATTTTGTTGTTTGCCTATCATTAAATCAAGGTCTAATTCGGCGCATCTTGTTTCCGGTATTGCGGCACAAATAAGACCTCTGCCGTGAGTTGCCATAAAGTTGACTTTTTCCGGCGTAATAAGTTCGGCGGCGGTTATAAAATCACCTTCGTTTTCTCTGTCTTCGTCATCAACAACTATTATAATTTCGCCGTTTTTTATTGCTTCAACGGCTTCTTCTGCCGTATTTAGTTTATTTTTTGACATAATTTTGTTTTTATTAACGTTTTGAAGGTTCCCAAGTGCCTGATTCAACGCCTTTTAAATATTTTAAAAATCCTATTGCAAGGGCAATGTTCATTCCGTAAAAATGTGTAAAATATCTGAATAATTTAATATTTATCCCGGTCTTTTTTAATATAAAATCTGAAATTGCAAAAATCGTTGATAACATAAAAAATAAAAATGTTATTTTATACAGAGTATAATTAAGCAGCATAATATTTGAAATAACGGCAGCAGCAATTAGAAACGGGCCTGCCCATCTTATAATTTTATGTGAGAAAAAATAAAATGATGTTTTTTTGAACGGTTTTTTTAAAATTCGGATAAAATAAAACAGATTTTGAAAATTTCCTGTTGCAATTCTGACTTTTCGTCTAAATTCTTCTTTAAAATCTCCGGTAATTTCTTCATCTGCAACGGCATTTTTTTCAAAAATTACACCTTTTTCTCTTTCGAGAACTTTCATTGTTATAAAGAAATCATCAACCTTAAAGTTTGAGGGTATTACAGGCAGTGCTTCTTTTTTTATTGCGTAAACGGCACCGAAAACTCCCATTGAGCATTTTCCTGCTAAACCTTCTCGGTATTTCATTATCATTTCATTTTTCATATAGGTATCTTCCGGAACGGAAACGTCATATTTGTTTCTCTTTTTATTTTTGAGAATACCGCCTACTATATCTATATCCTTATTTCTCAGGTGTTTTACTAAATTGTAGAGTGTATTTCTTCTGAAAAATACTTTTGTGTCAGTCATAATAAGAATATCGTTTTCGGCTTTATCTTTCAGAAAATTTATAATTCCTGTTTTTCCGGTTCTTTCGGTGAAAGGGTAAAATTTTATTTGAGGATAAATTTTTGCGTATTTTTTTATGATATAATCTGTTTTGTCTGATGAGTTATCCGAACCTATCAGAAATTCCGTTTTATTATACGGGTAATCGGTATTTAAAGTTGTTATTATCCTTTTTTCAATGTTTTTTTCTTCATTGTATGATGCCATTATAACAGATATACCGGGCAAATTATTATCGTTTTTAAAGGTTTCCGTATTTTCGGTTTTGTTTTTTGCTGAGAAATAAAGAATTACCGGAAAAATGACATAGGAATGGAAAATAAAACAAACGGAGAACCAAAAAAGTATTTGTAAGAAGATGTCCAACTTATCAGTTTATATATTTTTTATAAAAATTCAACAGCTTATCTGAGATTGCAAAATTATCAAAATTAACCGGAATAAACTGTTTTGCGGCAAATGATATTTGTTCTGCTTTGTTTTTATCGGAAATTAAGCAGCTTATGTGTTTAATTATTTCTTCCGGCTTGTCGGTAACGAAGATATTTCTGTTATTTTCAGCGGGGATTCCTTCTGCTCCTTTCGGAGTTGATATTATGACATTTCCGCAAGCCATTCCTTCAATTATTTTTATTCGCATACCGCTGCCTGCAAACAAAGGAACAACCATTACGTTATGTTTGTGCATAAACTCAACGGCATTTTCAATTTCTCCTTTGAATATTACATTTTTATATTTTGATATTTGCCTGATGAAATTTTTCGGTGCATTTCTTCCGGCAACGGTAAATGTTAAGGCGGGATGTTGCAAAATGATTTTTTTCCAGACATTTTTTAAGAACCAATTAAGACCTTCGATATTCGGTATCCAGTCGAGTGACCCGAGATGAAACAGTTTTATTTCCGAAAAATCTTGTTTTCCGGTGTTGTATTTTTTTGTGTCAATGCCGGTCGGGCTTATGTGCATAGGTTTTTTATTCCCTGAATTGTTAAAAATATTTCCGTCTCTTTGTGTAATAGGAATTATTATATCGTATTTATTTATAAATGACAGTTCAAATTTTATGAGCCTTTGTGTAAGGTTTCTTATGTATATTTTTTTAAGGAAGTTTTTTTCTTGTTTCAGGTTTAATTGCCATATTTCGTGCTCTATATTATGTGCTCTGAATGAGATTGTTGTTTTTGTGCAGTTTCTTATTGTTTTTATATACGGCATCATATAAAGCCCTTCAATTTGTATAATGTCGTATTTGTTTTTTTGCAGAAGGTTGATTAATTCTGATTTAAAAGTTTCTGAAGTAAAGCGTTCTGCGATATACGGTCTGTTTGAAAAGATAAGGTTTTTTAATAAAGCCGTAATTTTAATGTCGGTATTAATATTTACTGTGTAAAGCGTTATGTTTTTGTGAAGTTCAGGAATAATATTTTTTGTATTAACGTAATGTTTATTTGTGTTGAGGCATAACAGGTCAACATTGTTTCCGCTTTTTGCAAAGCTTTCGCTTAGATTTGTAACGGCAATTGACCCTCCGTCTTTAGCAGGGTAAGGAACTTTATTAAATATCTGAAGTATATTCACGTTTAGTATTTTCCGAGTTTGAGAATTTTTCCCAAGAAATTAAGGATGTTGTCAAAAATTTCGGTATTTACGATTTTTGAATCTTTTGTGGCTTTGTAAGTTATAAAAACACCGAGCGGGAACAGTATTCCGGATGCGAGCCAAGCACCTGCAAAAACAGGGAGGGCACTTTCAACGGCGGCTTTTTCGCCCATAACCATTAAAATGTAATAGAACATAAACAAAACAATTGAAACCAAAAACGGCATTCCGAATCCGCCTTTTCTTATAATTGCTCCGAGTGGTGCTCCTATAAAGAAGAATACAAGACAGGCAAAAGACAGCGAAAGTTTTTTATACCATGCAAGTTGGTGTTTTTTCAGCCATTTCAGTCTGTTTGTTAATGTTAAACCGTTATTTTCAATATTCGATCTTGTTATTTGGACATCTTTTAAAGCTCCTCTTATGACAGAAAGTTTATCTTTATTGTCCATATTATTATATATGTTGTCAAGATTATATATTACGGAAAGTTTTTCAGGTTCTTGGTATTTTATAAGGGAATCTTCTTTTACGGCAGAAGTATCTTGTTTATCAACAACTTTTTTCTCATATTTAAAGTAATTATATTCTGTCAGCCTGTCTTCATACAGTTTTTTTCTTTTTATGTATTCTTTACTTAAAGAATCAATTACAACGGACAGTTGTTTTGAGTTCATTATTTCGTAATGTTTTTTAAACATCCTTTCATTACTTTTCTTTAATGAATTATCAGGCAGGCGGAAAATTATCGTTTCTTTTGTAAATTTATCTCTTCTGTAAGGATATTCTCTGTTTTTCGGGTCTTTTTCTTTCATTTCATTGTAATTAATACCGCTGTAAAGTGTTACAATCATATTTTTTTGGTCGGTTGTAATGCTTATTTGCCCGGAGTCTGCCACGGTAACTTCCGTATTCCCTTTTCTTTTTGTGTGGTTATAAATCATAAAGTCATACATAATTCCTGTTTCCGTGTTTTTTCTGTCTGCTTTTATACTGTATCCGTCAATTTCATTATTAAAGACTCCTGTTTTAATGCTCATTTCCGGTCTTTTTCGTGATATATCATAAAGCAGTTGTGCATATTTAAGGTTTGTATAAGGTAAAACATTGTTGGAAAAAAAGAATGCTCCGATACTTAAAAGGGCTATAAAGAAAATCAGCGGGCTCATAATTCTCCATAATGAAATACCTGAAGTCTTCATAGCAGTAAGTTCAAAATGTTCGCTTAAGTTTCCGAAAGTCATTACAGAAGCCAGAAGAACGGCTAAAGGCAATGCCATAGGCACTAATGCTGCAGAAGCGTAATACAGGATCTTAATTATTACTTTGATATCAAGACCTTTGCCGACAAATTCATCTATCCACAGCCAAACAAACTGCATAAGCAGGAAAAACAGGGATATTGCAAAAGTTACAATAAAAGGTCCTATAAAAGATTTAACGACTAATCGGTGAATTTTTTTCACGGAAAATATATTTACGGAACAAAAATAAAAAAAAGCACATAATTTTGAGGATATAAAGGTTAAATATCCTTAAAACTTCGGCTTAGTTTTTTTATTATGTAACTGAGAAAGAAACTAAGTTGCCGGAAGTAATAATTAAACTCCGAGGGTATGTTTTAAGCCTTCTATTTGTTCATCCCACATACCGATAACGTCCTCTCTTTCGTCCGGTTCGGCAAAATCGGTTATTTTTAAAGCAACGTCTCCGGTTAATTCTTGTTTTTGAATTCGAAATTCAAAGTATGTGCCGTCATCGGAGTCTAACCATTTGAATTTTATATATTCATTCTTTTTTTTCTCTAATAATTCGGCTTGCTGCTCGGAACGTTCCCATTTGAAAGTAAATATACCGTCTTTGTCAAAAACTTTTTTGGCAAACCACTCTTCCAGACCTGAGGGGTTACTAAGTCTGTAATATAATATATTCGGAGGTGTGTTTATGGTATATTCCAATTCTATTCTTTCAGCCTGCATTTTACTTTTTTTAAGTATTGCAATATATATAAAAAATATCAATAAAAAAATAAATTTTCTTTTTGGTTTAGTTAAAATTTATATCTTTGCGTCCGCAAAATAAGGCGAGGTAGCTCAGTCGGTCAGAGCGTCGGATTCATAACCCGGAGGTCACGAGTTCAATTCTCGTTCTCGCCACTTTTTAACAACTCCCTTTCCAGGGAGTTGTTTTGTTTTAAGAGGATTTGTAAAATGCTGTTAAAAAAATAAAGATAAAAATTTTGTGATAAATATTCTATATTTTTTCTCCGTAGGCTAAATCTCCGGCATCTCCTAAGCCGGGAACTATGTAAGATTTTGCGGTCAGTTCATTGTCTAATGCTCCTATCCATACAGTATATTTATCTTTAGGAAGTTGTTCCTGCATATATTCTACTCCTTCTTTTGCCGCAATAATTGTTACTATATGTGTGTGTTTAGGGTCGCCGTTTTGTGTTAATTCTTTGTGTGCTAAAACTAATGACGAACCGCTTGCCAGCATAGGGTCTGAAATAATCAGAAATTTATCGTCAATATCCGGAGCTGACAAATATCCTGATTTTATTTCAAAACTGTTGTCCTTATGATATTTTCTGAATGATCCTACAAAAGCATTTTGTGCTCTGTCGAAAAAGTTCAGCAGACCTTGATGCAGAGGAAGTCCGGCTCTTAAAACCGTAGCAAGAACTATATTATCTTTTAGGACGTTCATATTAGAGGTTCCGAGAGGAGTTGTTATGTCTTTATTTTCGTATTCGAGATTTTTACTTATTTCGTATGCGAAAATTTCACCTATTCGTTCTAAGTTTCTGCGGAATCTTAAACTGTCGGTTTGGATATTGATATCTCGAACTTCAGAAATAAATTTGTTTAATACGGAATTTTGTTCACCGAGGATATGTATCATTTTAAATAGCTTGTAATGTTTTGTAAAAATATAAAAAAAGCGGTATTAAACCGCTTTAGACCGTTAAAATTTAATGATTAATATTTTTAATTTTTTCGGGATTATGTTTATGTTTAAATAGTATCATAAATAAGATTGCAACAATAAGCGCATAAGCTGCAAAACTGAGCCATATGTTATGCCAATCCCATGTTTTATCAGGAAGTACAAAGTATTTATCAATTATGATGCCGCTTCCGAGTGCACCTATCATAGTTCCGAAACCGTTGGTCATCATCATAAAAAGTCCTTGAGCACTGCCTCGTATTTTGCTGTCTGTTTCGGTTTCAATAAATAATGAGCCGGAAATATTAAAAAAGTCAAATGCCATTCCGTAAACAACCATTGAAGTAATAATCAGTACAAGTCCGAATCCTTCAGGTCCGCCTATTCCGAAGAAGGCGAAGCGTAAAACCCATGCGAACATACTGAATATCATTACTTTCTTTATGCCGAAGCGTTTAAGAAAGAACGGAATTGTAAGAATAAACAAGGTTTCTGAAATTTGAGAAACGGACATTACGATAGTTGAGTATTTTACTATAAAAGAATCGGAGTATTTAGGTATTTCTTTAAAGTGGTCGAGGAAGCGGTCTCCGTACATATTTGTTAGCTGTAACGATGCTCCGAGCATCATTGAAAAGATAAAGAATACAGCCATTTTATAGTTGCCGAATAATTTAAAAGCTTCTAATCCGAACAGCTTAATAAATGATTGTTTTTCGTCGGTTTTTTGCTTCGGCGGACATTTCGGCAGGGTGAAAGAGTATATTCCGAGAATAAGAGATGCAATTGCTGATATATAAAACTGATTTTCACTTGCCTTATTACCTGTTAAATTGGTGAACCACATTGCAGCGATAAACCCGACAGTTCCCCAAACTCGTATAGGAGGAAAGTTTTTTACTACGTCTAATTTTGCAAGGTTTAAAGCGTTATATGCAATAGTATTGGTAAGAGCAATAGTAGGCATATAGAAACTCATTGCAAACAGCATAACCCAAAAAAATGTATGCGGGTCGTTTATAAACGGAAAACATGCTACGGCAACTCCTGCCAAAAGGTGTGAAACGGCATAGACAACTTCTGCATTAACCCATTTATCTGCAATAATTCCTGTTAAGGTAGGCATAAATAATGATGCAATACCTAAAGTAAGGAAAACTGCTCCGAATTCGGTTGCTCCCCATCCCATTGTGCCGAACCAGTAGTTTGCAATTGTTATAAGCCATGCTCCCCAGACAAAAAACTGGAGAAAATTCATTATTATTAACCTTAATTTTATGCTCATCAGTTTGGAATTTTGTTAAACTATTTGTTCTTTCTTCGCTTTTTTAATTCGTCTCTTATCAGTGATGCTAATTCGTATTCTTCATTTTTTACGGCTTCATCCATTTTTTTCTTCAGTTCTTCTTCTGTCAGGTTTTGAAAATTGTAAGTATCCTCTTTTGTTTCGCTTTCATCTTTTTCAACAGTTTGATTTTCATCATCAAAAACCATTGCGGCTTTATCCATTATTTCTTCCGTAACGTAAATAGGGGCATGAAATCTTAAAGCAATTGCTACGGCATCTGATGTTCTTGAGTCTATTTTTATTATTGCGTGTTCTCTTTTACATACAATCTCGGAATAAAAAATACCTTCTTCGAGTTTTATTATGTTTACTTCAAGGACTTCTATACGGAAAGAGTTTGCCATACTTACAAAGAGGTCGTGGGTTAAGGGGCGGTATGGCTTCAGGTTTTCTAATTGTATTGCAATAGATTGAGCTTCGGCCGTTCCTATTATTACAGGGAGTCGCCTGTGGTTGCCGTCTTCTTCTTCAAGAATGAGGGCATAGGCACCGGAACGTGTTTGGCTGTATGATAATCCTGCTATTTTGATACGAATTTTATTCATAAAGCTTTGTCTTGCTCGGTTTATTGAAAATAAAAGCAAAATTAATAATTAGCTTAAAAATAACAATATTTTTTTAAGTGAGGGATATAATATCTTCGGGTTTTAGGATATCGCGGTTTTTATATCTTAAAAACAGTTGTGCCGTTGCAGTTACATCTTTTTCGCAATATTCCGCAATTCTTTCAATGTCATTTTCTTTGTAATAAATTTCATATACCATACTTCCGTCAATATCATCTTTGGGTGTCGGGATGTTAAAAACAGCCGTCAGGAGTTCTAATGATGTATAGTGTTTGTAATCGCCGAATTTCCATAATTCTAAAGTGTCAAGATGTTTTACTTCCCACGGTTTTTTTCCTGCGAGATTAAGCATTTCGGGCAGTTTTATGCCGTTAATAAGCATTCGGCGGGCTATGTAAGGATAGTCAAATTCTTTTCCGTTGTGTGCACATAGGTATTTTTCAGGAGAGCTGTAAGATTTTTCAATAAGGTTTTTAAAATCCGTAAGTATTTTATTTTCGTTATTTCCGAAAAATGATTTTGTTCTGAATGTATTTTTATAAAAAAAACCGACTGAAATACATACGATTTTTCCGAATTCCGCAAAAATACCGGCTTTTGGGTATATAGTTTCGGGAGTTTCGTCTTTATCCTCCGGTTTTATGAGGTATTTTGATTTTTTTTCCCAAAGTTTCTGCATTTGAGCGGACAATTCTTTGAATGACGGCTCAGCGGGAACTGTTTCTATATCCAGAAATAAGATTTGATTATTTTTTATTTTATCGGTCATCAGATTTTTGGTTCAGATATTTTTCTATTATGGCTGACAGAAGTTCTATTGCTACTTTGTTGTGTCCGCCTTGAGGGATTATAATATCGGCAAAACTTTTTGAGGGTTCAATGAATTGCAGGTGCATAGGTTTTACTACGGCAGCGTATCTTTCCAGTACTTTTTTTACCGTTCTTCCTCTTTCAGCTATGTCTCTTTCTATTACTCTTCCGAGGCGATCGTCATCGTCGGCATATACAAAAAGTTTGATGTCGAAGAGGTCTCTTAATTTTTTGTTTGTTAAGATGAGAATGCCTTCAACAATTATAACTTTATGCGGCAGGACGGTTTTTGTTTCGGCATTACGGGTGCAGGTGATGTATGAGTAGGAGGGCTCTTCTATTGCTTTTCCTTTTTTTAATTGTTGTATGTGTTCTATGAGCAAGTCCCATTCTATTGAGTCGGGGTGGTCAAAGTTAATTTTTTGTCTTTCTTCCGGAGGGATATGACTGTTGTCTTTATAGTATGAATCTTGAGAAAGAATTGCAACTTCTCCTTTCGGGAGTTGTTCGGTCAGCTTTCTTACAACGGTTGTTTTTCCGGAGCCGGTTCCTCCGGCGATTCCGATTATCAGCATTTCAGGTATTTTTAATTTAAGCAGTATCTATCGGAATTCAAAATTAAGAAAAAATAACATATTGACCGCTAAATTTGTTTTTAATTTTGTCCTTGTTGCATAATTTTGTCTACTTTAGGGTTTGTCGGGTCAACTTCTTTAAGTATGTTATATACTTTTTTCTTTTCCTGAACCGGAGCATCTGAGAATATTTTTACTATTTCATCAACTTTTGTTGTCAGCAGTATTCTGAGTATAAATGAATTGGCTTTTCTGTTGTAAACTTGTTTAAGGAACTGACAGGCATTTGCTATTTGATTTCTTCCTTCTTCGAGTTTTTCTGACATTATGTCTAAGCCGAGTCTGTGGTAACGATAATTAAATTTTCTGAGAGGTGCGTTTTCACTGCTCATTAAACCGTTTATGAGATAATATCTGTTATTTTGATTGGTTGTTCCGAATGCTTTCCAGTTGTTGTCGGGGTCAGACTGAGCATTGTTCATTATTTGATTTGCTTTTTCAAAATACGGTGTTCCGGAGTTTAGTCCGAAAGAATCGTAGTCAAGTCCTATGATTATATATGCGTAGAATGCTAAAACCGATGTGAGGTTTGACAGGTGTGTATTTTCGTTAAATTCAAGTGCTTGTCCTTCGGTATAGAAAAAATCAAAGTCGTTATCTTCTTTAAAATTGAACAATGTTGATTTATAATTGGTATTAAAAACGGGACGTGTAGACTGCACCGAAATATTTCCGGTAAATTTGTCTATTCCGTTATATTTTGAAAGTGTTATTTGTATCTGGCATTCAATACGTTCATTATTAGAGAAAATATTATTAGTCCAGCTTCTGTTGTTCATAAATTCGTATAAGTCTTGCTGCATTTTTCTGAAAAGCTCTTCGTTTGTTCCTTGTATTTGGCTTCTGTTAATGCTTATTCTGCAATTAAGTTCTTGAGAAAATATCCGGAAGGTACTCAGGAAAAGTACTGTTATAAAAATAATTTTTTTCATAAACGAAAATGAAATTTATGAATCAGCCTTGATAAGTTCAGTAATTATGTTCAGTATGTCCCCGGCTGCTTCAGTTTTTGATTTTAACTCAAAATTTTTAATATTATTGTCTTTATCTATAACAGAAATTTTGTTTGTGTCGTACCCGAATCCGGCACCTTTGTCTTTTAATGAGTTTAAAACAATAAAATCAAATTTCTTTTTTTTAAGTTTATTTTTTGCATTAATTATTTCATTGTCTGTTTCTAAAGCGAATCCTACAGTTGTCTGATTTTTTAATTTTATTTTGCTCAATTCAAGGGCAATGTCTGTTGTTGGTTTTAATTTTATATTTAAATAGTTTGTTTTCTTTTTTATTTTTGAGATTGCAGGATTTTCGGGAGTGTAATCTGCCGTTGCGGCAGCAAATATTATTATGTTGTTTTCGGGAAAATGTTTTTTTGTTTGATTATACATTTCTTCAGCACTTTCAACTGAAATTATTTTAATTTCCCGGTTTTCGGGCTTTATGTTTACGGGGCCTGAAATAATTGTAACTTCTGCTCCGTTTTCAGCAAAAACTTCGGCAAGTGCGTATCCCATTTTTCCGCTTGAACGGTTTCCTATAAATCTGACGGGGTCTATATTTTCATAGGTTGGTCCGGCAGTTATTAAAACTTTAAGATTTCTGAGCTTTTTTTTTTGGCTGAAATGGTTTTCAAGAAAATTTACGATGTTTTCGGGTTCTGCCATTCTGCCTTTTCCTTCCAGCCCGCTTGCAAGTTCTCCCGTTTCGGCATCAATTATATAATTTCCGAAAGATTTCAGTGTTTGTATGTTTTTTTGAACGGCAGGGTGGCGAAACATGTCTAAATCCATAGCCGGAGCCCAAAAAACGGGGCATTTTGCCGATAGATATGTCGTGAGAAGCAGATTGTCTGCAATTCCGTTTGCTGCTTTGCCTATTGTGTTTGCGGTTGCCGGTGCAATAACAAAAGCGTCAGCCCACAGTCCTATATCCACGTGCGAGTTCCAGTCTCCGTTTTCCGGATTGTAGAACATTTTGAGGACAGGGTTTTTAGAAAGTGCAGAAAGTGTAAGCGGGGTTATGAATTTTTCGGCAAAAGGTGTGGTTATTACTTGTATTTCCGCACCTTTTTTTATGAGCAGTCTTATAAGAATTGCAGCTTTATATGCTGCAATTCCTCCGGTAATACCGATTATGATTTTTTTCCCTTTCATTTTAGGGCATTATAGGGTTATGTTTTATTCTTTTTCTTTGTCATCGGCTTCTCTGAAATATATTTTGTCTTCAAGAAGTTCTTGCATTGCTATAAGAGTTTGTTTGGGTAGTCTTTCGTAAAATCTTGATATTTCAATTTGCTCTCTGTTTTCAAATATTTCTTCAAGATTTTACGAAAGACTAGCCAAACAAACTCTTATAGCAATGCAAGAACTTCTTGAAGACAAAATATATTTCAGAGAAGCCGATGACAAAGAAAAAG
>CAMZKI010000136.1 GCA_947311125.1 uncultured Chlorobiota bacterium | reverse complement strand
CGTGGGATAATGAAAATAAAAAAATCGTATTTACTAAAAGTAATGAAGAAGGAACCGTTATAAGTATTTTTGATACGGAAACACAAACAGTAAAAAACGGGACGTCCTACATTTTCGTAAGAACGTTTAGTTATGTTTTTTACTGTTTGTGTTTCCGTATCAAAAATACTTATAACGGTTCCTTCTTCATTACTTTTAGTAAATACGATTTTTTTATTTTCATTATCCCACGACGGTGTCCTGAAAAAGTCATTATTTCGGGCTTCGTGTCTTAATACTTCTTTACCTGTTTCGGCATCAAGAATAACCAATGCACATTGCATATATTCGTTATATTCTGTTGCGGCTATTCTTTTTCCGTCAGGAGAAATTGCAGGTGCAAATAATTTTTGTTTTATCGTAAGTCGTTTCTCTGTGTGCTCAGCAATATCAAAAACAATAATGTCCGAATAGCTCCTCAGCTGCCAGCGTAAATCAGGATAAGTTCTTGCCCATACGGCTTTATTTTTTGCGAAAGAAACCAGTCCGGCGTCAGTTGCTTTTATTTTGTATTCTTTTCCTTCCGCATCAATCATATAAAAGCTTGTTATATCGCTTCTCATACTGCTTTTTTTAACTAAAATATGACTGTCGTTAATAAAATTCGGTTCAGTATATTTTGTCCAGGATTTTTTCTTTTCTTTGTTAATTATTTTTACTTCAGTTTCTTTTATTCCCGCAATATTTTTTGTCCATACGGAATCGTAGTAATTCATAGCTTCATCATAGAGTTTCTTTTCGTTTAGTCCTGTATGTTTTTTTAGTGCAACAGAAAAAGCGTAAGGCCAAAAAGAATATTTAGAAGATGATTCCAACGTTTTATCCCATATGTCGGCACCGTATTTTATTCTGGCATAAGATGTAAGCAGCCAGCCCAAATTATAATGTCCGGGATAAAAAGTTTTATATGAGCGGAACTTGGCTTTATCATATTTTATTTTTATGTCGTTTGTTAAGATAGCTCTTATGCCCATATCAAACTGCGGTATCCTGCCTCTGCCGATATTTGACAGTCCTGTTTCCGTACAAATAGCATCACCTTCAAAATACCAGTAAGGGTAGGAGTATTGCCCCATCAAAACGCCTGTTTGCCCGAACAGAATACTCATTAATTTTGTGAAATACATATTACTTTTAGCATATTGAACAGCGTGCCTGAATTCATGCGAACCAAGAGTATAGAACCAGTCTTCGTTTGTGAGGTCGGAAGCATATTGAGACGGTGTAATATACCAAGCCGACCGCCAAGGTCGCAAGCCTACAAATCCGTTGGAAACAGTTGATTGATTATACAGCAGCAGAGGTATTTTTCGCGGAGCGGCATTAAGTGTTTTGTTTTCAGCAGTGTATAAAAAATCTATCAAGTCAGCTGTTTTTTTTGCCTGTTTTTCAAGTCCTTCCGGGAAAACAACTCTTAAGTGTTCGGCATCAATTTCTTTCCACTTTAAAGAACTCGGATTTTGTTGTGAAAATCCGTTATATACAACTAACAGCATAATAACAAACAGGTATAATCTTTTCATATAATTTATGTTTTTTAATATTCAAACATAAATTATTTTTCCGGGAATAAAAAATTCTTATTGAATATTAATGAAAAGTGTTTTTCTTAAGAAACTAATAATAGTTATTCAACCTGTACGGTATTAAACTTCCATCCTTTATTTGTTTTATATTTTTTACCGGCGAAAAATACCGTAGTTCCGATTGCGGTTACGGGAATAGCTATTATATTTCCTAAAATACCGATTACTACCATAAAAATACCGCCTAAATCATCTGCCTGAAATCCTTTTATTATTAGATACACACTTAGAGAAGATGTAAAAATTCCGGCAGTTCCGACAATACCCCCTGAAATTTGAGTTGCTCTGAGATTTACGGCTATTTTATCTGTTTTATTAATATCGAACACTCCTTGCGATGTGTGTATTTTATTAGGGCTTATACTGTCAATCCAAACTTTATATTTCTGACCTTCAGACCAAACTCTGATTTTCCTTCCCGGCCTTATATATTTTGTTTTTTTCCCTTTTGAGATTTCTAAAGCTGTTCTCGATAAATTGGTTTGCGAAAATAAAATTTCGGAACCCGGGGAAGTAATAAAAATTAAAATGAGTAATGTTTTAAAAGTAAATGTTGCTTTCATATGCGTGAAGTTTTAAATTTTATGCAATATATAACAAAAAAAGATATTGATAAACGTATTTTAACTTGTTTCTGAAAAAAAACTTTGTAATTTTATCTTTTGCAAGATTATTGTAACAAAAAATAATAAGTTTCGTATCATATTAAAATAAAGCATTTTATTTATTAAAAAATGAGCAGAGTAATTTCAATAAGTAACCACAAAGGCGGTGTCGGAAAAACAACAAGTGTTGTGAATATAGGAGCGGGTTTGGCATATAAAGGACGAAAAGTTTTATTGATAGATTTAGATCCTCAGGCAAATCTTACAATAAGTATGGGAGTTTCGGAAAATGAACATTCCGTTTATGATGCCTTTACTAACGAACAAAATTTGCAGCCGGTAAACGTAAAGAAAAATCTTGATATTATACCGTCTTCATCAGAACTTGCAGCTGCCGAAATAGAGCTAAATACCGAAACGAATCAGGAAAGTAATATTGCAAAACTCATAGAACCTCTTAGGAATAATTACGATTATATTATAATTGACTGTCCACCGTCTCTCGGATTACTGACACTAAATGCTTTCGCTGCTTCAGATGAAGTCATAATCCCGATACAGCCTCACTTTCTTGCCGTAAAAGGATTGGCAAAGATTATAGAAGTTGTAAACAATATAAAATTAAACATAAACAAGAAGGTTGAAATAAGTGCCGTTTTTGCCGTAATGTATGATAAAAGAAAAATACTGCATAAAGATGTGCTTGATACAATAATAATGTATTTTGATGACAGGGTTTTAAATACAAAAGTAAGAGAAAATATTGCTCTGGCTGAAGCTCCTGCAACGGGGCAGGATATATTTGAGTACGCACCCGAAAGTAACGGTGCTTTTGATTACAGAAGAATTGTGAATGAAATTATTGAAATGGAGGATAAGTTCGGGAATAAATCCGAATAGTTTTTATACTTTTGAAGATATTTTGAGAATTTTATATAAAAATGGCAAAAAAAAGCTTTAAAAGCGGTCTTGATAATTTGCTTGCTTCCGCAGGAATAAAGAAAAAGAATATTCCTGTTGAAGAGCCCGTCAAAAAAGACGGAAAAGAACAAAAAAAACTTACAGATGAGGAAAAGCATTGGCTGCAGATAAAAGCAGAACGTTTAGAAGAAGAACTGTTTCTTTGGCGAACGGGTAAGCTTTCAGTTGACGAATTTAACAAGAGCTTAAAAGAATACGGATTAAAATATAAATCCGAAACAAATGAAATAACTGAAGAGTAAAAAAATCCTTTAAATTTTAAAATAATATTGTAAAACCGTGCCACGCCGCAGCGTGGCACTATTGCAGATACACAAAAATGAAAAAATACAGTTTTAAAGATGATTATTCAGAAGGAGCACATCCTGAAATTCTCAGAATTTTAACGGAAACAAATTTGACCCAGACAACAGGTTACGGAGAAGATGTTTTTTCTGACAAAGCAAGAGAATTAATAAAAAAGTATACGAAAAATCAGGAGGCAGATATTCACTTCGTAACCGGCGGAACTCAGGCGAATCTTATCGCAATATCTTCAATATTGAAACCGCATCACTCCGTAATTGCTGCCGAAACAGCACATATCGAAGTTCACGAAGCCGGTGCCGTAGAATCAACCGGGCATAAAATTAATACGATTAAAACTAAAGACGGAAAACTCAATCCCGGTTTAATACAAAAAGTTCTTGATGCTCACATCGATGAACATATGGTAAAACCTAAGATGGTTTTTATTTCAAATTCAACGGAAACAGGTTTAATATATTCACTGAAAGAACTGAAAGAGCTGTCTGATTTCTGTAAAAACAATAATTTGTATCTTTATATTGACGGTGCAAGATTAGCTTCGGCTTTAACTTCCGAAAAAAATGACTTAAGTTTGAAAGATATATCCGAGTTAACAGATATCTTTTACATAGGAGGAACAAAAAACGGAGCTTTGCTCGGTGAAGCAATAGTAATAAACAACAATCGATTAAAAGAGGATTTCAGGTTTTATATGAAACAAAAAGGTGCTTTGTTAGCAAAAGGAAGGTTAATAGGAATCCAATTTACGGCTTTGTTTAATAATGGTTTGTATTTTGAACTTGCAAAATATGCTAACGAATCGGCAAAAAAAATAGCGGAAGCATTAAAAAAGAAAGGGTATGAATTTATGACAGAACCCGTTACAAATCAAATTTTTCCGATTTTACCGAATAAACTCATTGAAAAATTACACAAAAAATATGATTTTTATGTTTGGTCTGAAATCGATGACGAAAAATCTGTTGTAAGAATAATTTGTTCGTGGGCAACAAATGAAAAGTACATAAATGCGTTTATTGATGAAATAGACTGAAAAAGTGGTTCTTAACACCTCTAAAATAGATAAAAAAGCAATAATTTCGGCGATAATTTCAGCAATCTTGATTATTGCATATATCCGGATACTTCCTTCCGAATTGTTTAATGCACCCGTAAGCACTGTTATTAAAGATAAAAACGGAGAATTACTCGGTGCTCACATTGCCGATGACGGTCAATACCGTTTTCCTGAACCTGACAGCATCCCTTATAAATTTGAAAAGGCAATAATAACGTTTGAAGATAAGAGGTTTTATTATCATCCCGGTTTTGACTTGCTGAGCCTGTTTCGTGCAGCAAAACAAAATATTAAAGCCGGGAAAGTTGTAAGCGGCGGAAGTACAATAACTATGCAGGTTATACGACTTTCCCGAAAGGATAAAAAAAGAACCGCAGCAGAAAAAATAAAAGAAATTATATTGGCAACGCGCCTGGAATTGTCCTTTTCAAAACAGGAAATTTTGAAAATGTATGCTTCTTATGCACCTTTCGGCGGAAATGTCGTAGGGACAGATGCTGCGGCTTGGCGATGGTTCGGTACAAGTGTTGATAAATTATCTTGGGCACAGGCAGCAACTTTAGCGGTTTTACCTAATTCTCCGGCTCTTATTCATCCCGGCAGAAACAGAGATGTTTTAAAGAAAAAACGTAACGGTTTATTAAAGAAACTGTTTAAAAGAGGGGTAATTGACAAGGAAACTTATTTATTGGCGATTGACGAAGATGTTCCCGAAATCCCGAAAAAATTTCCTAATACGGCATACCATCTTATGATGCGTATTTATAAGGAAAAATCCGGAGTGAACCAAACAACTGCAGATGCAGACATTCAGAAAAAAGTAAACGAAATAGTAAAAAAACATTATGTTCGTTTGTCCGGAAACAAAATTAATAATGTTGCCGTTTTGGTTATTGATGTTCAGACAGGCGGAGTTGTAGCTTATGTCGGGAATTATTCAGGAAATTCAAGGGGTAATTCCGATAAAGTTGATATTATTACTTCCGTAAGAAGCACAGGCAGTGTATTAAAACCTTTTTTATATGCATCAATGCTTACGGACGGCGTTATTTTGCCGAACACTCTTATTTTTGATATTCCCACTCGAATAGGCGGATACACACCAAAAAATTACGGAAGAGATTATGACGGTGCTGTTCCGGCAAAAGAAGCTCTGGCTCGTTCTCTGAATATTCCCGCCGTGAGAATGCTTCGTAAATACGGGCAGGAAAAATTTTATTATAAACTGAAAGATATAGGCTTTACAAGTTTAAACTTTCCGCCGGAACATTACGGACTTTCACTTATACTGGGCGGCTGCGAAGGCAGTTTGTGGGATATTTGCGGGGCATATGCATCAATGGCAAGAACTTTAAATAATTATGAAGCATACGGTTATCAATATAAAAAAACTGATTATCATCCGCCTGTTTATGATTTGAAAAAAATAAAAAACGAAAAAAATAAGAATAATTTTGAGGCGAATTCATATTTTTCGGCATCGGCAATATGGTTTACTTTTAAAGCTATGCTTGATGTTGAACGTCCTGAAAATGAAAATAACTGGCGTATGTTTCAATCATCAGAACCTGTTGCATGGAAAACAGGAACAAGTTTCGGTTTCAGAGATGCTTGGGCAATAGGTATAACTCCGAAATATGTTGTCGGAGTATGGGCAGGAAATGCAGACGGAGAAGGACGTCCCGGAATTGTCGGTATAAAAGCTGCTGCTCCTGTCTTATTCGATGTTTTTAATGTTTTGCCTGATGCAGATACTTGGTTTTTAAAGCCCGAAGCCGATATGACAGAAGTTGAAGTATGTAAAGAAAGCGGATATGCTGCATCGCCGAGTTGCGAGCATCCTGTTATTGAGTTAGTTCCTGCAAGTGCTGAAAACTCAGACGTTTGTCCGTTTCATAAAATAATCCATCTTGATAAAAGCGAAACTTATCGTGTAAATGCAAGTTGTGAAGAGTTGGGTAATATTATTACAAAGTCGTGGTTTATTTTGCCTCCGGCAGTTGAGAATTATTATAAAAGAAAAAATACTTCATATAAATATTTGCCTCCGTACAGGTCTGATTGTAAAGATAATACTGATGATGAAAAAAATATGGAGTTGATTTATCCTTTTAAAGACACAAAAATATATGTACCTGTAGATTTAGACGGAAAACTCGGAAAAACAGTTTTTGAAGCTGCCCACAGAGACAGAAATGCCGTAATTTTTTGGTATGTTGACGAAAAACCTATCGGACAAACAGAGAGAATTCATCAGATAGAGTTAAGTCCGGATAAAGGGGAGCATATTTTAACTCTGATTGACAAGAAAGGAGAAAAAATAGTTAAAAAGTTTGAGATTCTCGGGAAAAAACGTTGAAAAATATTCTGTTAAACAGAGTCTCTTATTTCTAAAAGCATTGATTTAATATTTTTTAAACGCTTTACAACTTCAAAATTTCGAGCCGTATTTTCTCTGTTTTCTTTCAACTTTAATTTTGCACCTTCCAAGGTGAGTTTTTTCTCTTTTACAAGATAATATATAAGGTGCAGGTTATCAATGTCTTTAGGGGTAAACAAACGGTTGCCTTTTTTGTTCTTTTTTGGTTTTAAAACAGAGAATTGTTTTTCCCAATATCTTATTAATGAAACATTTACTTTAAACATTGCGGCAACTTCTCCTATCGTATAATATAATTTGTCTCCCTTTTTTGTGTCCATTTATTTTTTGATTTTTACAAAATTAAGAAAACAAAGTTCATAATTCAAAATTTTATTCTTGATTCATTAAATCGTTGTATAAATCAGGTCTCAGCCTTTTTGTTCGTTCCAAAGACTGTTTCATCTTCCATTTTTCAATTTCTTTAAAATTTCCGGAAAGCAGAACGTCAGGAACTTTCATTCCTTTATATTCGGCAGGGCGGGTGTAAACCGGCGGGGCAAGTAATTTATCCTGAAACGAGTCTGTCAGGGCAGATGTTTCATCAGAAATTGCTCCGGGCAGCAAGCGAACAATACTGTCTGTAATTACGGCTGCTGCAAGCTCGCCGCCTGTAAGTACATAATCGCCTATGGAAATTTCTTTTGTTATGTAAGCATCTCTTATTCGTTGGTCAATGCCTTTGTAATGTCCGCAAAGAATAAGGATGTTTTTTTTGCATGACAGTATATTGGCTTGTTTTTGGGTGTAAGGTTCACCGTCCGGAGAAGTGTAAATTACTTCATCATAGTCCCGTTGAGATTTTAAAAAACTTATAGCATTATCTGTCGGTTCAATTTTTATTACCATTCCGGCATCACCTCCGAAAGAATAGTCGTCAACACGGCGATGTTTGTCTTTGCTGAAATCTCTTAAATTATGAACATAAATTTCTGCAATACCTTTATTTTGTGCCCGTTTAATAATAGAGTGACTAAAAGGACTTTCCAGTAATTCCGGTAAAACCGTTATTATATCAATTCTCATATTCTGTTTTTTTAAAACTTTAATATGTCAACTTCCGTAATAGTGCTGTAAAACGGCTGCTGCCTCCATAAAATAAGCAATTCCCGTGTGTATAATTATTCCGCCTAAAATATTTTGTTTTGCAAGAGCGTGTATTCCCAATATCATACCTCCGAAAAAAGAACTTACAGCTTCACCTGCCGGCTTGCCGAAATGCAGAATGACATAGGCGCCTGCCATAGGTAAAACACTTTCTCTGCCAAGAATACTTGCCATTCCTACAATTAATGCACCTCTGTACATAAATTCTGTACTTACAAAATCCAAACCGTAAGCTGCAAGAAAAATCATTTCGCTTTGTATGCGAGACATCCCTAAAGCTCCGTCGTAATAGTAAAATTTATATTGCGGGTAAGAAATTTTAAAATCAGGTTGAAAAGATGCAAGAGCAATGAGAGGAATCATTAAAAAAAGCAGCAAAAAGAACGGGCGATAATTCATCCCTTTGTATCTTAAACCGTAAAGGTGGTTCATATCTTTATCGTAATATAATTTAACGGCATAAAAAACTATTAAAAACGGAATTATTCTTTTAATGTTAAAAATTAAACTGCGAATGTATCGAGAGTCGGAATAATCAAACTTTGAAAAATCAATAAAATATCTGAACTGCCAAAAAGCAACTAAAGCTCCGAATATTCCGAAAAAAATAAAAATTTTAATCCAAAACTCAGGCTTGCGAATAAGATACAGTTTATTTTTAAATGCGAGAACGGGAATGAGTATGAGTAAATAAGGTGCCGAATAATAAAGAAAATAAATTAAAAAACTTATCGGTTGCCCGTAAAAACTGTCAACTATACTGTTTTCAAAATTATATTTATAGTTCAGAAATAATGAAATCGTTAAAAAAAGTAAAGTGTATAAATAAGCATATACATTAAAGTCTTTTTTTAAAAAGTCTCTTATCTCCGATATAATTTCTTTCATTTTTAATAATTGAATAAGAAAGTGCCAAAAATACATATTATTATATGAATTAATAATTTTTTATCTGTTTTTGTAATTAGCTTATAATCAGTATTAAATGTTACGGCTTGCTAATTTTTCATATGTTTTGATATGATTTATTTTTTTCCTTTAAAAGTTTGTGTTATACTTGCACTATCAAATATGCAAGTCTTTTAAGGACTGTTTCTTATTATCATTCACGTTATTATTTTACTTCAATAAACGTCATTTATGTTAAAACAAAATACAGTTCTCAACTGTTGACAATATTTATAAAAAAACTTCAAAAATTATTATAACTAAATTATTAAGATAAATGAACTACGATATTCTGGAACTTCAGAAGATGAAGGTGTTGGATTTGCGTAATATCGCAAAAGAGCTTGATATAAAGCGAGTTGAAAAATACAAAAAACAAGATTTGATTTATGAAATATTAGATCAAGCTGCTATTAAAGGTGCTAAATCAAGTTCTGAAAATAAAAGCCGAGACGGTAAAACTCCCGAAAAACAATCCGAAAAACAAAGAAAAAGGATAAATAAAAAAACGGACGATAAAAATACGAAACAAAAAAAAGAACAGACAAAACCGGAAAATAAATCTGAAAATAAATCGGATATCGTTAAGGATACAAAAGTTCCGGAAAAACAAAATCCTGAACCGGAAAAAAAATCTGAAAATAAAGATGAAAAAAATACAGTAACTGAAACTAAAGTTGAGAACGCCCCAAAAGACATTCAGAAAAGCAACCGGAAGAGCAAAGATAAAAAACCGTATGAAAAAAACAGGCAATCAGGTGATTATAAAAAACGGAATTTTGATAAAAGACAAAGCAATTACCAAAACGGTAACAATGCCTCTTCTTCAAACCCCGGTTATCATAAAAGTAAAAAAAGCGAAGAGAATTACGAAACCAACAAAAGTTTTAATACAAAATTTGAATTTAACGCAATAATACAAAGCACCGGAGTGTTGGAAATAATGCAGGACGGATACGGATTTTTACGTTCTTCGGATTATAACTACTTTAATTCTCCTGATGATATTTATGTTTCGCAATCTCAAATTAAACTTTTCGGACTTAAAACCGGCGATACTGTTAAAGGGCAAATAAGGCCCCCGAAAGATAACGAAAAATATTTCCCGCTTATAAAAGTTGACAGCATAAACGGAAGAAAACCCGAAGAAATTCGCGACAGAATTCATTTTGAACATTTGACCCCGCTTTTCCCTACCGAGAAATTTAATATTACGGATAAAGAAGCAACTACATCAACAAGAATAATAGATTTATTTTCGCCAATAGGAAAAGGACAAAGAGGTTTGATTGTTGCCCAGCCTAAAACAGGTAAAACCGTATTACTTAAAGAAATAGCAAATGCTATAGCAGCTAACCATCCCGAAGTTTATATGATTATATTGCTTATTGACGAGCGTCCCGAAGAAGTTACTGATATGGAACGCAGTGTTAATGCGGAAGTAGTTGCCTCAACATTTGACGAACCGGCAGACAGGCACGTTAAAGTTTCCGAAATGGTTATACAAAAAGCAAAAAGACTTGTTGAATCCGGGCACGATGTCGTAATTCTGTTAGACTCTATTACTCGGTTGGCAAGAGCATACAATACAGTATCTCCTTCATCCGGAAAAGTTCTGTCGGGCGGTGTGGAAGCAAGTGCCTTGCATAAACCTAAACGATTTTTTGGTGCCGCAAGAAATATAGAAGGCGGAGGTTCGCTTACAATTATAGCTACGGCATTGATAGAAACAGGCTCCAAAATGGACGAAGTAATATTTGAAGAGTTTAAAGGAACCGGTAATATGGAACTGCAACTTGACAGAAATCTTTCGAATAAAAGAATCTATCCTGCCGTAAATATTAACGCTTCCGGAACAAGAAGAGAAGACTTGCTGCTTTCCGAAAATATGCTTAACAAACTGTGGATTTTAAGACGATACCTTTCGGATATGAACCCTGTAGAAGCAATGGAATTTATGAAACAGCGTATTGAATCAACCAGAAATAACGAGGAATTTATAATTTCAATGAATTCCGACTTGTAAAGACATACATTTGCTTTAAACCTCGATTTTTTTCAAAATCGGGGTTTTTATTTTTATATCGGTTTGGGTTCATTTTTTGCGTGTAACGGATAAATTTAATTATTTTTGCAGATAAAATAAAACAAATGAAAAACTTATTACTTTCGGCTTTATTATTAGTATCTCAATTAAGTATTTATGCTCAGGAAATTATTGTAGTTGACGAAACAAATTTAGAACCTGTTGAAAATGTAATTATATACGGAAAATCTAAATTCGTTCTGACAGATAAAAACGGAAAGGCTGACATCAGCAATTTTGATAAAACCGAAACACTTATATTGAAACATACATCGTATTCCGATATGTATCTTACCTTTTCGGAAATTAAGAAAATGAACTTTCGTATAACATTAACCGAAACAGCTCTCGACCTTAACGAAATAGTTATTTCGGCGAGCAGCTGGGAACAAAATAAGAACGAAGTCTCAAACAGAATTAAAATAATATCAAAAAAAACAATTGCAAACGCAAATTTTCAGACTTCTGCAGATTTACTTAAAGCATCAGGCGAAGTTTTTATACAAAAAAGCCAGCTCGGAGGCGGAAGTCCTATGATAAGAGGTTATGCAGCCAATCGTATATTATTGATTGTTGACGGCGTGAGGATGAACAATGCAATTTTCAGAAGCGGAAACCTGCAAAATGTCATTTCGATTGATGCAAACAGCATTGAAAGTTCGGAAATTATTTTGGGTTCCGGAACAGTTATCTACGGAAGTGATGCAATAGGAGGTGTCGTTGATTTTCACTCTCTTAAACCGAAGTTTTCCGCAGACGATGACAAAACATTTTTCAGTGCAAACATAATGAGCAAGTTTTCTTCCGCAGATTATGAAAAAACAGGACATTTTGATTTTAACGCAGGAACTAAAAAGTTTGCATCATTAACAAGTTTTTCTTACAGCGATTATGATGACTTAAAGATGGGAGAAAACAGCGGTTTTACGGAATATTTGCGTAAAGAATATGTTAAAACCGTAAACGGAGCAGATTTGGTCGTTCTTAACGAAGACCCTCTGAAACAAAAGTTCTCAGGGTTCTCTCAACTTAATTTTCTGCAGCGTTTTGCTTGGAAAGCCACAGACAAATTAATGCTTAATTACGGCTTTTATTATTCTGAATCTTCAGATGTTCCCCGATATGACAGGTTGTTGCAGTATAAAGACGATGTTCTTAAATATGCCGAATGGTATTACGGTCCGCAAAAATGGATAATGCATACACTAAAAGCTGATTATTCGAAAAAAACAAAATTATTCGATAACATAAAATTTACGGCGGCATACCAGGATTATTCGGAAAGCAGGCATGACCGAAAATTTAACAAAGACGAAATAAGAGAACGTTATGAAAACGTAAAAGCACTATCGTTTAATTCTGATTTTCAGAAAAAAATAAATGAAAAAGCAGATATTTTTTACGGCGGAGAGTTTGTTTTTAATAAAATATTCTCATCGGGCAGATTACGCAATATTTTTACGGGAAATACAGAACCGACAGCAAGCAGATATCCGGATGACTCAGATTACCTGACTTATGCTGCATATACTTCTTTTAAGCAAAATATGACCGACAGGCTGACACTTAATTTCGGAATTCGATATAACAGAATTTCGGCTTCAGCCGTGCTTGACACTGTTTTTTATGATTTTCCCTTTACGGATATAAACCTAAATACAGGAGCTTTAAACGGAAGTGCCGGCTTGACATACAGACCGGATACGTGGCTGTTTAAATTTAATGTCGGAACCGGTTTCAGAGCCCCGAACATTGACGATATGGCTAAGGTTTTTGACTCGGAACCCGGAAATGTTATAGTTCCTAATGCAAATCTTAAACCCGAATATATTTACAATACAGATTTAGGAATATCAAAAACATTTTTTAATAAATTACAATTTGATATTTCGTTGTTTTGGTCATATCTTGATAATGCTTTGGTTAGAGGAGATTTTACTTTCAACGGTGAAGATTCAATAGTTTATGACGGTGAATTAAGTAAGGTTCAGGCAGTTATAAATGCCGATTACGCAAATGTTTACGGAATTTCGGCAGCTTTGAACGCAGACATCTCAAAAGCATTAAGTTTAAAATCTGTTTATAATTATACAAAAGGTAAAGATTCTGACGATAAGCCGTTGAGACATGTTGCTCCGGCATTCGGCAGCACTCATATTATTTTTAAGATGAATAAATTCAGAGCAGATTTATTTTCAGAATATAATGCCGAAATTTCTTATGATGATTTAGCAGATTCCGAACGAGATAAAACATATATGTATGCTGTTGATAATGACGGAAACCCGTATTCTCCGGCTTGGGCTGTTATAAATTTTTCTTTATCGTATCAGTTAAACAAAACATTCCGTATTAAAGGAGGAGTTGAAAATATTACGGATAAACAATACAGGCCGTACTCGTCAGGAATTGTTGCTCCCGGCAGAAATTTCTTTTTCAGCCTTTCTGCTTCAATATAGCCTGAAAGTTATCCGACAGCCTGTCCGAAATATATTTTTCGGTAATTTTATTATATTCTTCTGATAGTTCGGAGATAATTTTATTTTTAATGTCAAATGTAAAGTTGTCAATTTGCCTTACGGGCAAAATACCTATCGAAGTGCCTGTAATAAAAACCGAATCAAAATAGTTTATTTCCTCTGATTTAATTTTACACTCATTAACTTTGATATTTTTTTTCTTACATATTCGCAAAATATATTTTCTGGTTATTCCGCATAAAACATCTTCTGACGAAGGCGTGTGTATATTGTTTTCTTTTATGAAAAATATATTTGACTTACTGCATTCGGTTATATAATTATTTTTATTAATAAGCAGAACCTCAAAAATATCATTATTTTTAATCAGTTTATTTATGTATGTTCTCAGTTTATAGTTTATTATTTTAGCATTAGGATTTTTCCTTTCTTCTTGCACCGATATAATTTTTACACCCTTCTTATATTCTGATTCTGAAACAGAAATAGGATTTAAAAAAAATATAATTAGTTTATCTCCTGATTTATGAAACCTTACCGCAAATTTTAACCTTCCTTCATTTATTTTATTTATATCAATAAGCCTGTAGATTTGTGTTTTAATCTCATCCTCTCCGTAATTGATTTTTACTTTTTTCAACTTTGCCGAATTATGAAGCCTTTGTAAATGATCCTCAAAAAACAGAGGTATGCCTTCGCTTATTTTAATTACTTCATATATCGAAAAACCTTTCTCAAGCTCTTTGATGTCAAATAATTTTGTACTTATTATATTATTGTCCGATATAAAGAAATCTGCTTTTTTATACATATTTTTCTGAAATATTAATACAAAATTAATCTTTCCTTTTTATT